>CAZWNR010000031.1:0-15050 GCA_964635665.1 uncultured bacterium
CATCTCCTGTTTCCCAGCATTTAATCGACAGCTACCAAGGTCGTCGCCCCTATTCCCCCGATATCAGCAGGCGAGGAGCACCCCTGAGGTTAGTCGGCTTGGGAACCGGGGGGCTGATGTGGATTGGGTATAAGACCTCTTGGATGACAGCTCCTAGGCCTTTTAAGCTGGGCTGATGCCTAGAGTTGGCCAAAGCCTTTCTTTTTCTTCTGTTTTTTCTGCTTTTTGTTGCTGGGGGCGCGGAAACCAGGCGTCGCGCCGCCTCCCATTCCGGGCATTCCCGGCATTCCCGGCATTCCGCCCATGCCAGGCATTCCCCCACCCATGCCGGGGAAGCCTCCGCCCATGCCAGGCAGACCACCCCCGCGCCCCATCTGCTGCATCATGGTGCGCATTTTGGTGAAGTCGGTGATGAGTTTGGCCACATCTTTTTCTTGATGTCCCGACCCTGTGGCTACTCGGCGGCGGCGGCTGGGGGAGCTAGACAGCAGGTTAGGATTTTTGCGCTCCTCTCGGGTCATGGAGTTGATCATGGCTTCGCAGCGTTTGAGCTGAACTTCGCCCTGCTCCAGCATTTCGCTGGAAATTTGCTTGCCCATACCGGGAATCAGCTTCATGATGCTGCCCAGGGAGCCCATGCTCTTCATAAAGCGCATTTGCTTGAGGAAGTCGTCAAAGTCAAACTCGGCTTCCAGGATCTTTTTAGTCAGCTTTTCGGCATCGGCAATGTCCACCGCTTCCTGGGCCTTTTCCACCAGGGTGAGCACGTCGCCCATGCCCAAAATGCGGGAGGCCATGCGGTCGGGGTAGAAGGGTTGCAGAGCTTCCACCTTTTCGCCCACGCCCACAAATTTGATCGGCTGGCCAGAAATTTGCCGTACGGAAAGGGCCGCCCCACCGCGAGCATCGCCATCCATCTTGGTGAGAATGGCCCCGGTGATGCCGATCTGGTCGTGGAAGGTGCGGGTGAGGTTGGCGGCCTCTTGTCCGGTCATGGCATCCACCACCAGCAGCACCTCATCGGGCTGGATGGCGGTTTTGATGTCGGCCAGTTCCGCCATCATTTTGGGGTCAATCTGCAAGCGTCCCGCCGTGTCCACAATCACGGTGTCCACGCCCTCGGCCTTGGCCCGTTCTACCCCTTGGCGGGCAATGTCTACGGGGTTTGCCTCCGTGCCCAGTTCAAACACAGGCACGTTAATTTGCTTGCCCAGGGTGATGAGCTGATCCACCGCTGCCGGGCGATAGACGTCGGTGGCCACCAGCATGGTGCTGCGGTTTTCTTTGCGCAGGTGCAGGGCTAGCTTGGCGGTGGCGGTGGTTTTCCCTGTCCCTTGCAGGCCCGCCATCAGCACCACGGTGGGTTTCTTCTCGGTGCTGGCCAGGGGCACGTTGGTGTCGCCCATCAGCCGCACCAGTTCGTCGTGGACGATTTTGATGAACTGCTGGTCGGGGCTGACCCCCTTCACCACCTCAGCCCCAAGGGCCTGTTCCTTCACTTCGGCGATGAAGTCTTTAATCACCTGAAGGTTAACGTCCGCTTCTAGCAGGGCCCGTCGTACTTCGCGCAGAGCGTCGTTGATGTTAGTTTCGCTAATTTTGTCTTGGCCGCGCAGGCTTTTCCAGGCCGACTCAAGACGTTCCGACAGGGCTTCAAACATGGTGGTTCAGGGACGTTTAAAAATACAATCAACGACAGCCGCAGGGCCGATTTTTTATTGTAAACGCTTCTCCCCCCTGAATTGGCGCTGGCTGATATATCTGCGGTTGTTACGAGGGTTGCTGGGCCTGATTCCTTAATTGACAAGATGGACCAGGGCGGGCAACGGGGTGGGGTTGACGCTGGGGCAAATTCAAATCCTAGGCGAGTGAAGGATCGTTAGGGTTCAAGACATTTACTGAAGCGGGCGCTAATTTTGATGGGTTGCTGGGCAAACTAATGTTAGGGGTTGTCCCAAAATCCTGTGATGGGTCGTTCAACCCAACCAGTGCATCTCACTACATCCTGAGTAACTCAATCTTTGCCAGAGGTCTGGTTTGGCGACCAGCCGCAGCCAGCCCACCCTTGGGCGCTGTTCACCCCAGAGCCCATCACAGGGCCAAACCCTAGCGCGATGTCTGGGTTGGGTGAGCTTTACTAAGGGCAAAAGGCAGCGATAGGGTAGCGATGTACGGAATTCCATCAGGGGGTCTGTATGAGTATTTAGGGTGTCGTTCGGAAAAGCGCTATGGCCACGGATTCTTTACGCAGTCTTGAGGGTAGCCATCTAGGAGACCAAGGCAGGGGCCCAGGAAATCATGCCCCTGTTCTGGAGGGAACGGTGTGGGTGGCCCCAGAGGGCAGTCCCCTGCTGTCGCCGGAGGGGGTGGCCCCAGCCTGGTTTAATCTGCTGCAACACCACAGCCAACTGGTCGTGGCCATTGTGGAGGTGAGTACCCGCCTCAACTCCGCCCCCCAGGCCCATCGGATTGTCTTTGCTAACGATTACTTTGGCCGTCTCACGGGCCTTGGCCCCACGGCCCAGCCCATCCCCATGGGTGACTTAGCCTGGCTGACCCCATCGGCCTCTCGGATGTTGCGCCATCGGTTCCGGCTACACTTTCTCCAGGCCCTTTTGACGCAGCTGTATGGGCCAGAGGTGTGGGTAACACCCCGGCTGCGCCACGAGCCGCTGATGGTGTCGCTCACCGACCCAGAAACCCAGCAAATTCGACACATTGAACTGCGCCTACGCACCGCTGAGGACGGGCTTCAGGTACTGGCCATTGCCCCAGATTTGGAGGCCCGCCTGCGAGACTGCTGGCCCGACGTCCCCACACCTTCCCAGGTGACGACCCAACTTTTGACCAAGGGTTCCCCCCTCAAGCGGTTGCTGAGTAAGCTGTATCCCCAACGCTATACCCTGCAGGGGCAAGTTTTAATGGAGGGTACCGATGTTACCGAGCGGGAAACATCGCGGGCGTTGATTCACCTGTTGGTGGGCCGCGAGTCGGTGGTAGGAACGGAGCAGTTTGTCCAGGCCAATAGCTTGATGAAACAGCTCTTTGGAGCCCAGGACAGCTTCCTGTTGATTGCTGAAAATGACCGCGCCCAGCTTTGGACGGCCCTGGATCAGGCTGATTGGCAGAATCAAACCTACACCCTAGGGGAATTGCAGGGATCTTCTTTCCTGCAAGCCACAGAACAGAGGGAAGTGTTGACCATCCCCGATCTCAGGCTGACCTGTCCAACCGCTGGGGAGCGGGCCTTGGTCGCGGCGGGGGCTAGATCACTCCTGCTGATCCCCTTGGTGATGCGCAACCCAGCCCTTGGCCAAGCGACCAGCCAGATGTTTGGCCTGGTGGGCCTCACCAGCACTAAGCCCTACGCCTTTAACCAGTCAGACTGTAGCCTAGCCACCACGCTGATTCCGGCCCTCACGGCCTCCATGCGCCATAGCGTCCGGGATCGGTTCACCAACATCCATCCCTCCGTGCGGTGGCGGTTTGAGCAGGAGGCTGAGCGGCTGAGTTTGGGCTTGCCCCCGGCCCCCATCGTATTTGAAGGCGTTTATCCGCTGTACGGCATCTCCGATATTCGTGGTTCTTCCGACGAACGAAATCGCGCCATTCAAGAGGATCTGCTGGCCCAGTTTCACCTTGCCCTTGCTGTGGTAGAAGCCGTACGATCAACTGCCGTTCACAATGCCCTAGTGGAACAGCTGTGGCTAGATCTGCAAGACCGTATCGCTAAACTGGCACAGGGGGTAACGGTGGATGCCGAAGTGACCCTACTGCGCTATCTCCAAACCGAAGTGGAAGCCCATTTCCCCTACTTTGCCCAGGCTTGCCCCGCCGCCAGCGAGGCCATCAGCCACTATCAGCGGGCGATGGATGACGAGCACGGCTGCATTTACCAGGCCCGCGCCATCTACGACCGAACCATCAGCTACATCAACAACCTGCTGAGGGAAACCTGGAATCACTGGCAGCAATCTATGCAGGCCATCACCCCCCACTACTGCGACCTCGAGGCCACCGACGGCATCGATCATATGATCTACACCGGGAAGGCCATCGATCCCAAGTTTACCGACTTCCAGCTCAAGGCCCTGCGCTACGAGCAGTTGCGGGCGGTGTGCGACTGTGCCCGCCAGGGGCTGGCCCTCAAGCAAAAGTATGACACCGACATGGTGATCACCCACCTAGTGCTGGTGCAGGCGGTAACGGTGGATATTGTCCACGACGAAACCACCGAGCGATTGTTTGACGTGCGCGGCACCCGCGATACCCGCTACGAAATTGTCAAGAAGCGCATCGACAAAGCCCGCGACGCCGCCACCCAGGAACGCATCACCCAGCCCGGAATGCTCACGGTGGTCTATTCCACCAGCGAAGAATGGGAGGAATATCAGCAATACCTGCGCTACCTGCACCGCGAGGGCCTTGTCAGCGACACCATTGAAGAGGGCAACGTAGAGCCCCTACAGGGCGTCAGCGGCCTCAAGTTTGCTAGGGTGCAGGTACTGCCCGATTCCAAGGAGGCCTAATTTATCTGGCCTTCCTCCAAGGTCAGCCCCTAGTCTCCCAGGCGGGGGTAGTCGGTATAGCCCTCGGCCCCGCCGCCGTAGAAGGTGTCGGGGTTGGATGTGTTGAGGGGGGCATTTTCCTTGAATCGACGAGGCAAATCCGGGTTGGCGATAAACAGTTTGCCGTAGGACACCACATCAGCACGGCCCTCGGCAATGGCTTGGTGTCCCGTGGCTTGGTCGTAGTCCCAGTTCACCATCAGTGTGCCGTTATACAGGGGCCGAAACTCACAGGTGGGAATGGGGGTGCCGCCGTAGCGCAGGTCGGCTTCGCTGGGTTCTAGCAAGTGCAAATAGGCCAGGTTGAAGGCATTGAGCGCCTGGATGGCGTAGCCAAAGGTGGATCTGGGGTCAGAATCAGTCATGTCGTTGAAGGTGCTGCTGGGGGAAAGCCGCACGCCCACCCGGTCACTACCCCATACGTCCACCGCCGCCTGGGTTACGTCCAGCAGTAGCCGCGCCCGATTTTCGAGGGAGCCGCCGTAGGCATCGGTGCGCTGATTGGTGCCGTCTCGCAAAAATTGATCCAGCAGGTAGCCGTTGGCACCGTGGATTTCCACGCCATCGAACCCAGCTTCCAGGGCGTTTTTAGCGCCTTGCCGATACTGATCAATGATGCCGGGAATTTCGTCCAGGTCTAAAGCACGGGGCGTCACGAAGGGCTGCATACCGTCGTAGGTCATGGCCTCGCCCTTGGGCTGGATCGCGCTAGGGGCCACGGGCAGAGCCCCATCGGGCTGGAAGGAGGGATGGGAAATACGACCCACATGCCAGAGTTGCAGGAAAATTCGTCCGCCCTTGTCATGCACCGCCTGGGTCACCGTCTTCCAACCCTCCACCTGTTCGGCGCTATGGATCCCCGGTGTGGCCGGATATCCCACGCCCTGGGGCGAAACCTGGCTGGCTTCCGTAATAATCAGCCCCGCCGAGGCTCGTTGCTGGTAGTAAAGGGCATTCAAGGGCTGAGGCACATTCCCAGCCCCGGCGCGATTGCGGGTGAGGGGAGCCATCACAATGCGGTTCGGGAGTTCGTACCGTCCCACTTGAATGGGGGCGAACAAATTTTTCTCAGGAGTCATACAAGAGTTCCGTAGTCACAGTCATCACTGTACAGGTGTCGCCCTTGGATTGCCTGAAAAAATCGCCGTCGCCAAATATATAGCGGATTTCACTCGGGTGAAGTGTATTGCGACGATCCCCCCTGCCCCCATTAATAGGGGGGGCCAGAGTGAACCTTAGACCGCCAGGTACCGGGGGGATCTAGAACCCAGAAAAGGTGTATCTCACTCTACTGAAACGGGTTGACTGACAAAAGATTCTGCACCGGGCGCGGAAACCGCACTTTTACCGTATTGGGGGCATGGAGGGGGCAGGTCTCCTGCCCCTTCGTATAGATCTAGGTTCTAGCCAGTTTTATCCGTCAACGAGGGTCTTCCTACCCCAAGGGCGTTACGTCCTGATTGCCCAGGGCCAAACGGAGGGCAGAAAGGGCTAAAATCGCTAAAAACAAGATCAGGCCGACGGCGCAGGCATAGCTGATTTCCAGCTTTTCAAAGGCTTGCTCGTAGATGTAGTAGACCACGGTTTTAGAGCTATTGCGGGGGCCACCCTGGGTCATGATGTAGACCTCCTCAAACACCTTGGTGGCGGCAATGGCGGAGATGATCGCCACCAGCCACAGGTAGGGGCGCATCAGGGGTAGGGTGATGTCCCAATGGCGTCGCCAGCCGTCGGAACCATCAATTGCCGCCGCCTCATAGAGATCCTGGGGAATGCTTTGCAGCCCCGCCAGGTAGATCACCATGTAGTAGCCCATGCCCTTCCAAATCGTCACCAGCATCACGCTCCACAGCGCCAAGCTGGGGCTGGTAAGCCAGGGGACGCCCTGGGGAAAGAGTCCGGTCGCCTGCAACAGTTGGTTGAACAGACCATTTTCGGCATAGAGCCAGCGCCAGGCAATGCCCGCCACCACCATCGACACCACCACCGGAGAATAGTAGGCCACCCGCAGCCAATGAATCCCCCGCAGTTGGCGGTTCACCAAAATCGCTAACCCCAGGGGGGCAAAGGTGAGCACGGGCACCACCCCCAGCAGATAGATCAAGCTATTGCGTACCGTTTGCCAAAACACCTCGTCGGCCATCAGGCGTTTAAGATTGGCGAGGCCAACCCAGGTGGGCGCAGCGGTTAGATCCAGACCAAAGCTGGTAAAACTGAGGTAAAACGCCCGCAGGGCAGGCCAGAAGACGGAAATCGTCAGGGCCGCTAGGGCGGGCAGCAAAAATAAGTAGGGCACCGCCACCTGGGGGATTTGGGCGGGTAGCCGTTCCAGACGGTAGAGGTTGCGGCGGGGGGCAGTGGTCATGGTAAGGCGGACAGATCCCAGGGAAAATTCCTCTGATTGTAAGGCTTAGGAGCCTCGGGGAAGTGGGAGAGGGGCTACCTTCGGCGGGATGACAGCGGTTGGCTCAAGGGAAATGGCCCCAAGCTTAAGGTTTTCTTTCGCCGTGGCCTCTTCTTTTGGCCCATGACGGCTTTCTATAATAATCCCCAATGCTAGTGATTAGCAGTTTTAATCTTCCAATCCCCCCTCACCCGCCGATTCCATGACCCTTTCCCCCAACGCTCCCACGACCCTCGCCGCCAACCTCGACCAAGACGGCCCTCGTAAAACCCTGCGTCATCAGATTGTCGTCATTGGCGGCGGCGCGGCGGGCATCACCGTAACAGCCCAACTGTTGGATCACAACCCCGGTCTGGATATCGCTATCCTTGAACCCTCGGAACAGCATCATTACCAACCGGGTTGGACGCTGGTGGGTGGGGGCGTCTTTCGACTGGAGGACACCACCCACGACGAAAAGGCCGTCATCCCCAAAGGCAGTACCTGGATTAAGGATGCGGTAGTGAAGCTTGACCCCGACCACAATACCGTACTCACCCAAGATGGCGTTCAGATTGAGTACGATTTTTTGGTGGTGTGCCCCGGCATTCAGATCGACTGGCACAAAATTAAAGGACTACCCGAAGCCCTCGGAAAAGGCGGCGTCACTAGTAACTATCGCCGCGACCTCACCCTCTACACTCGACAACTCATTAAACAAGATTTCACAGGCGGCACCGCTATTTTCACCTACCCCAACACACCGATTAAATGCGGGGGTGCGCCCCAAAAAATCATGTATATGGCCGATGATTCCTTCAAGCAGCGCAGCGGCGTCGGTGTTAATAGTCGGGTGATGTTTTGCACCGCTGGGGCATCTATGTTTGCGGTCAAAGCCTACTCGGATTCCTTGGATAAAGTGGTGGCACGGCGCGGCATTGAACCCCGCTTTCATCACAACTTGGTGGAAATCCGCGGTGAAGTGAAGGAATCCGTGTTTGATGTCACCGAAAACGGCGAAACCCGCCAGGTCGTCATCCCCTATGACATGATTCACGTTGTGCCGCCCATGAGTGCCCCGGATTTTGTTAAAAACAGCCCCTTAGCGGTGCCCAACAATCCGGGCGGCTGGGTGGATGTGAACAAGGACACCCTACGCCATAACCGTTATCCCAACGTCTTTTCCATTGGCGATGCCTCCTCGCTGCCCACCTCCAAAACCGCCGCCGCCGTTCGGGGAGAAGCACCAACCCTCGTCGCCAACCTACTCGCCGCCCTTCAGAACAAAGCACCCCAAAGCACCTACAACGGCTACACCTGCTGCCCCCTGATCACAGGCTACGACAGCACCATCATGGCCGAGTTTGACTACAACAATCGCCCCCTGTCCAGCTTTCTAATTGACCCTACCAAAGAACGCTGGAGCATGTGGCTGGTGAAAAAGCACCTGCTGCCCCACCTCTACTGGGAGCGAATGCTAAAGGGCAAACCCTTTGAAGGCGAACTACTGAAGCCTCTACAAGGCGTCATCGGCTATCGTTCTAAGTAATTTATTCCCTGCCCCAAGCCGCAGGATCCCAGAAAACTCCACCCAGCGTTAACCATCCCCCCCGACTTCTAGACCAAAACCTAGGCGGTCGGGGGGTTCTTATTCTGCTACGAATAACCCATACCCGTGCTTACCTGACTCATCGCCAGCCAAAGCATAGCTATAGCCATGTAGATTGGCATAAAAAACAAGCAAAATCACTGAGGTTACATAGGGCTTAAGTGGGGAATAGCCCCAGATTCAGTCACTTTACTGATTCCCCTTATTGGCCCCATGGAGTTTAACTAATATATTGGGCTTCCAAGTTTTATTCTTACGGTCGTTTTATCCACCTCAGGGCAAGGAATCTTTCCTCAAACAAACAGCTCCTCGACAAACTCTAGGCTGAGATTAGCCTAGGATTTCTTGCTACCTTCAATGATCTATCATTTCAGGTTGGTTAAGCCAGTCATCGATATCCCTTCACAATTAGGATACGCACTACTATGTCGAGCGATATAGGCATGCTTGACCTGTCTAGCAATCTGACTAATCAAGCAGCATTAGTTGCCGATAAATTGTATAGCTCGCTAAGTCTTGGGGCCATTGAAGAGGCTTTTCAAAGTATTACTCAGCGCCTCCAAAGCTATGCGCAAGACTCCCTTACACCAATTCAGCTAGAGGAGATCTATGGCATCCAAGAATCTACGGGAATTTATATTCTACTAGATTACTGGAGTAGTGGGTTTCTAGTTAATAAGCCTTCCATACAGATCCTAGACGACCAGCTTCTCAATGGAGCCAAAGGAGCCTACGCCGCTGATAATAATCATATTTATATCGCCAAATCGTTAGCTAATCGAGATAATTTAACTGGACTAACTCAGGTTTTAATTGAAGAGTATGGCCATGCTTTAGACGTTTATTTTAATGGTCTCCAGGATACCCTTGGTGATGAAGGTGAGTGGTTTAGTCTTGCCGTCTCTGGCACTTCATTATCTGATCAAGATAAGCTACGGCTACGCGATGAAGATGACAGTGCTTTTCTAGGGCTAGATAATCGGCTAATAGCTGTCGAACAAAGTACGACAACACTAGATTTTAATGGAGATAGCCGCCCTGACATACTCTGGAGAAATACCACAACTGGGCTCAATGATCTCTGGCTTATGGGAGGCACCCATAATACTCAAATATCGAGCGGCTCCAGTTTAACTAGCCAGCTTGATATAAACTGGAGCATTAAAGGAATCTCGGATTTTAATGGAGATAGTCACCCCGACATTCTTTGGCGGCACAAAACCACAGGCCAAAATGTACTTTGGTTTATGGGAGGCACAAACAATACTCAAATTTCCAGTAGTGCCAGTCTGACCACCGTAGATAACGGCTGGGATATTAAAGGAATTTCAGACTTTAATGGAGATGGTCGCCCGGATATTCTTTGGCGGCATGGAACAGCCGGCCAAAATGTGCTTTGGTTTATGGGAGGCACAAACAACATCCAAATCTCCGGTAGCGCCAGCCTTATCACCGTAGATAAGGGATGGGATATTAAGGGTATCTCAGACTTTAATAGTGACGGTCGTCCTGATCTTCTTTGGCGACATGGAACAGCTGGACAAAATGTGCTTTGGTTTATGGGAGGCACAAACAACACCCAAATCTCCGGTAGCGCCAGTCTCACAACTGTGGATAACGGCTGGGATATCAAAGGAATTTCAGATTTCAACAGCGACAATCGGCCTGATATTCTCTGGCGACATGGAACAGCCGGACAAAATGTGCTTTGGTTTATGGGAAGCACAAACAACACCCAAATCTCCAGCAGTGCTAGCCTCGCCACAGTGGATCGCCTATGGACTCCGATACTGCCAAGTTGGCAACCCCAAATCAAGCCAGACTTAGCCATCACCAGCCAGTTTTCGCCCACGTCTATCAATGCGGGCGATTCCGTTACTGTTAGTGCCTACACAACTAACCAGGGAGCAAGTACCGCTGGCTCTAGCTATGTGCGTTACTGGTTGTCTGATGACCCCAGCCTTAATATCAGCAGTGACCGCTACCTCGGGAATAACTACGTTGGCAGCTTGACCACAAGTAGTTCTGAATATGATGCTCTCACCTTTACCTACGACACAAGCTGGGGAACAGGGACGAAATATATTCTCTTCGAGTCCGATGGCTACGGCTATATAGCTGAAAGTAATGAAAGTAACAATGTCGCCTATCAAGCTATTACAGTTAATGGCAAGCCAGACTTAGTCATCACTAGTCAATATGCGCCTACATCTGTCAACACAGGCGACTCAATTACCGTGAGTGCTTACACCAAAAATCAAGGAACAGGAACCGCTGGCTATAGCTATATGCGGTATCTGCTTTCCAATGACACTCTTGTTAGCAGCGACGACTATTTCCTTGGTTCTGACTATGTAGATTCCCTTGCTGCCGGAAATTCAGAGTATGACGATCTTACATTCATCTATGATGTAAGCTGGGGCACTGGAACCAAATATATTCTGTTCCAGGCTGATGGCTATGGCCAAATTACTGAAATTAATGAAAGCAATAACACGGCCTACAGAGCTATTACGGTAAACCCCCTAGCCCAGCCAGATTTAGCCATCATCAGTCAATACGCACCTACGTCGGCGAACGTAGGGGATTCAATTACCGTCAGTGCTTATACCAAAAATCAGGGTACAGCAACCGCAGGTTATAGCTACCTTCGTTACTATCTGTCCAATGACATTACCCTCAGTAGCGACGACTATGATCTTGGCTACGATTCCGTGGCTTCTCTATCGGTGGGAAGTTCAGAATATGACTCGTTAACCTTTACCTACAGCAGCAGTTGGGGAACGGGTACTAAGTATATTCTGTTCCAGGCTGATGGCTATAGTAACGTCAGCGAAAGCAACGAGGGAAATAACGTTGCCTATGCAACAATTGCGATTACGAGCTTAGATTGGTACAGCACAAACTTGCTAGATGCGAGTTTGATCACACTAACTCGTTCCTTAGCCTCTGACGGTAACTTAAGTCGTAACGACATGATTGCGATTTTCCGCGATACAAAAGATAGTGGTCTTATCGATAGCAATGAACTCACTGGCCTAAGAAAAATTCTTAGTAGCTCCACGCCGTTCACGATGTCCGATGATGTCAAGGTTCTTTCAAATAAGATTGCCAATAGTGACCCAGCTAACGCTCGTTCTGGAATTGGCAACCTCTATTCCGGAAGTAGTGATATCCAAATGGAGAGTCTGGTCGGCAAGTGGTTCTTAGGCACAGATCGCCCTGATCTGACAAATCCCTCGTCATATACCTATCGGCTAACTAGCGGATCTTTATTTCAAAATGGCATAGCTTATACGGATATTAACCAAGGTTCGGTAGGCGACTGTTATTTCTTAGCAGGGCTGGCTAATACGGCGTTGCGTTCTTCTACAACGATCCAAAACATGTTCATTGATAATGGAGACGACACGTATACAGTGCGTTTTTACAACGGTGGAGTTGCTGACTATGTAACCATTGATAAATATTTGCCAACTACTTCATGGAACTCCTTCATTTATGCCCACCAGTCACGCTCTGACTGGGGCTACTACAACGATTCCACCAATGAGCTGTGGGTTATGCTGGCAGAAAAAGCCTATGCCCAGATGAATGAATCTGGCTGGCTACAGGGCGCAGCCAGCGGAATCTATGCCAATAGCTATAGCGCTATTACTGCTGGCTATGGTGGTGGTGCTATTGAAGATATCACAGGTTTAGAGACAACCTACGACGGTCTAACGACAGGTGACTTCACGGCTATCGTTAATGCCTATAGCTTAGGGAAGATGGTTTATTTTGGCAGCAAAGATGTGCCTGTAAACTCTAATATTGTTGGGGGGCACGGTTATATTCTTGTTGACTACAATGTATCAACCCAAGTATTTGTGCTCTATAATCCTTGGGGAGAATATGCAAGCCAGCCAGGGCATGTTTACCTTTCCATCAATGATTTGGCTGCCAATTATAATGGCTGGTATCGAACTCTATAGCAGGATGATTTTCCTCGCAAAAAATGACTCCTCTAGGTTGATAATTGAGATTCATAGATGGTTTTAGATGACTTTAGGCAAGCAATCTAAGATCTTGAAAGCTTCCATTTATCAGAGTTTTAGAGGAGTCAGCATTTGACAGGCTTCCAGTCAACTCCAGTAAAAATCTTCTTTCTTTTCTATGGTGCGCGCTGGCGAGGATAATTTGTGAGAGCGGTTGGAGGCTCAAAGAGGCTTGTCGGCTTACTAATTTTAGGACTTTCTGTTGGGTCGTCCTATGTATACAGTCAAGAAATTGTTGCAACTAATGAGTCTGAGTTAATCGCAAAGACTCCTAAAACAATGAACTTAAAACAAGTAAGCCTAAGCGCTGATCCCATGGAAATAACAGTCAGTGTTTCGAAATTAGTTTGCAGGGAACAATTAAGCCCTCCATCGGGAGCTGCGCATCAACCCAATCGAGACATTGGATTTGCATTAGTGTTGGTCAATCTTGAGAATCTCCAGGAGGTACCTCAAACAGTCGTCATTCAGGAGATTAATATTCAGAATAGTTCTGATGGTCGTCCGCAGTTCTTCAGCTTTGAACCAAGGGTGATTTCCCTGCATCCGTTAGAACATGCTCTAATTGATATTCACCTGAGCAATCCAATAGGATACGGAACTCAGATGAGCATGACGGCTATTGTCACCTACAAAATTAATGGCCAAGCATATATTATCCAATCTGAAAGCGTTGATGTTGATAGAACCTAGACTCTGTTAATATCAACTCTGGTCACGCCCTAATCGCCATGATTAGCTACAACGCAACACCGGGAGAGAGGGTAAGCAAGCCAGATTTAGTCTTAGAGCTTGTTGGGTTCTGCCGTCGAGTCACCCAAGCGACAAAATGTAGCTATCGTCACTTGGGCTAGGATGTTCAGACAATGTTCCAAGGCTGGAAGATTTTGGTAAAGGGGCAATGTCTCCACCAGACTGGTTACGGCTATATCAACGTTTTTCAGCTTTGTGGTCGTCAGTCAGCTAGCAAAGATTGCTCGGTGGTGGGGTCAAATAAATGCACTTTTTCTGGGGTGATGCCGAGCCATACTTCGTCGCCAATGTGCACGGGTTGGTCGGGGGGAACTTTGGCTTGTAGGGTGAGGCGTTCGGTTTGGACGGTGAGGTAGGTTTCGCTGCCGAGGGCTTCCAGGTGTCTGACCTGGCCACAAATATTTTTGGGGGCGGGTAGGGCCAAGCTTAGGTGTTCGGGGCGAATGCCTAGCAGCAGGGATTGGCCTTCGTAGGCGTGCAGTCGTTCTTCCCAATCGCCCATCAACGATAGGCGAAATTCGGGATGGATCAATAGGTATGGAGCCTGCACCTGAACGGGAATAAAGTTCATCGGTGGCGAGCCAATGAATTCGGCCACAAAGCGGTTGGCAGGGCGGTTGTACAGTTCCAGCGGCGGGGCCACCTGCTGAATTTGGCCCTGGTACATAACGGCGATGCGATGGCCCATGGTCATTGCTTCCACCTGGTCGTGGGTGACGTAGATGGTGGTGATGCCCAGTTGCCGTTGCAGGTTCACAATTTGGGCGCGGGTTTCCATCCGCAGTTTGGCGTCTAGGTTGGAGAGGGGTTCGTCCATCAAAAACACTTGGGGGTTGCGGGCCATGGCTCGGCCTAGGGCAACCCGTTGTTTTTGGCCACCGGAAAGCTGGCGCGGGTAGCGGTTGAGCAGGGGAGCGATTTGCAGCATCTTGGCCACCGCCCGCACCCGCTCGTCAATCAGGCGTTCTGCGTCGGACACGTAGCGCAGGTTAGGGGGGAGGCGGCGCGTCACCGAGACGAGGGGCTTTTCCCACCAGCGGCTCTCGGTTAGCAGACGCTCTAGCTCTTGGTTAGCGGGGGAATCGCTGATGGGCTGGGGCTTGGACGTTGGCTCCCAATCAGGCAGGGATTTTTCGAGATCGGCTCCCATGCGGCGCAGGCCAAAGGCGAGGTTGTCATACACCGACAGATGGGGATAGAGGGCGTAGCTTTGGAATACCATGGCCGTATCCCGCTGCTTGGGGGGCAGGTCGTTGACCTTGCGTTCTCCCACCCAGATGTTCCCTGCCGTGAGGCTTTCTAGCCCCGAAATCAGACGCAATAGGGTGCTTTTGCCACAGCCCGATGGCCCCACAAGCACCATGAACTCTCCGTCCTCCACCGTGAGGTTGATACGCTTCAGCACCGCCCCTTCTGGGTGGGCTTCGCTGTTGGCATCCCCGGCATCACGGGTTTGCTTCGATTTTGGGAAGGTCTTGTAGACGTTTTCAATTGCAACGTGGGCCACGGCGGGGGAGGATGGGGAACGAATAGATATTAAAACCTTGGCGCGTCCTTGCCTAGGAGCATTCTCCAAAAGAAACCCCCCATGGGCAAGAAGACCTCGCCCACTGGGTGGTTGAACGGGTTAGAAATCGGAGGTGCGGAGGTGGGCCTAGATGTTGTCAATCTGGGCGCGTAGTTCTTCCAGTTCGGCGTCT
>CAZWNR010000032.1:0-15008 GCA_964635665.1 uncultured bacterium
TTGGTGAAGCCCAAGGCATAGGCAGGGGCGCTAATGGCTGACATGCCGACCACTGACAGGCCAACAACGGCGGCCCCGAGGGCTTGATTTAGTTGAAACATTTTTGAATTCTCCAATCAATTAACAGGGTGAAATGAACGATTTTGGTAGATCCCTGTCTTAGAAGATTGGTAGGTTGCACAGGCTAAGTCCTGACTCTATTTTTAGCAGGATGCTCGCAAGGTATGGCTCTCTAGATACCCATTGCTAGCCTTCAATGGCACCCAAGTAAAAACAGCCTGCCTAAGGCGTGCTTCTCTGTTTTGTAAGGGTGGCCTTGCGAAGTGACTTGGGGGTTTTGGAACCTTGCATAAGCTCGGGGATGCGGTTGCCTAAAGGTTAGACATAACCGGCACCGAACTTGGGCAAACTCCCCTGATTTTCAGTGTTGATTTGGGGGAAGCCTTAAGGCTCTAACCAAACCACTCTTTTATAACCTTTTTTTTTTAAGGAAGAATCTGGCTAGTGTGAAGAAACCAATAAGGATAAAGGCTAATGATGATCGCCATCAAGGTTCAGGGCACAGGCTGACTGGGCTCTGGCGGCGGCAGCTGCGTTCGATGCCGCTCAACCATGGGCATCACGCTAAACGTCTGTTTCACCATGGCGGTGACTTTGGGCGACGTACTTTTGCGATCTGTCCCTACAGGTCACTGACTTGGATGGGCGGCGACGACGGACGGGTGTTCCCGTACTGAGAACTGTAGGTTTCCCTGGACCTAGGGTGAGAACTCGTACTCCTGCATCTCAAGGCGGCAGTCATCCTGTTCATTCAGGGCGCGCTTAATCGGGTTGATGTCGCGAAATCCCTCTGGCCCCCGTTGTTCTAGGGAATCGGAGAAGCGATCGGCAAATTCGGTCACGCAGGCATTACGACTTGTAGCCAATTGGTCTAAAGCCGCCTGGGCACCGTTGACGTCCCAAGCGGTCACAGCGACGTGCAGTTGTTCCCAGGCGCGATCATCCTGGGTGCTGGTGGCAACTTGGTTTTGGTAGCGATCCAAAATCGTAAATGCTAACCAAAAGCTGAGGCCGAGAATGGTGGCCACCCCCATGGCTAGCAGACAACCCGCCCAGGGGGCACTGCGCGACCGAGGAGAGCCCTCGGTGTCCCCCTGTTTGGCGAGTTGGGTGTAGTAGGTCACAAAGGGCGGCATTTGATCCATGAACCACACCTCAATACCCATGCCCTTCATCTGTTCGGCCAGGGCGTAGGCGGCTTCCCACTGATGGTCGGGGGTGAGTCCGGCAATCACAGGCCTTTGATCGGGGAAATGACTGCGCTGGACGTTGAGATCATCCATCGCGGTCTGTAGTTTGGCTTCTGTGAGGGTGTGGGCGCAGTGGATGACATAGTCTTGGGTCAAGATGTCCACCTTCTTTCCGGTGGGTACCGGCACCTGGCAGTAGACATCATGGCCATGCTGTTCCAGCCAGCGGGATAGAAAAGCCTGGAGGGTTTCTAGATTAGGGAACTCCATAAATGGGGGATGCCGATGGGATGAACCGCAGGATAACCTTACGGAAAGCAGCGGTTTGCCCTACATCTTATTGCGCATTCCGCTCAGCGACACACGCATTACATGAACTCCACCATCCCGCCAAAATCCCTTCAACGAGGTTGGCAAGATGGTGTGGCGGTGATCCCTTAATGGTGGGAGGTCGCATCGCCGCTGAAGGGCTGGACGCCGGTGGCGGGGTAGTTGTCGTGGTTGGGGCTAAAGAGTTCCAGAATCGCTTCCACCAAGTCGCCAAAAAAGCCCCGCTGCGCCTTCAGTTCCGGGATGGCCTCGCGGACATGTTCCGGAGAAAACGCATAGCCCTGGGTTTCCCCCAGGTCGATCAAATCGCTGGCTTGTTCTGCCCCCTGCACCTGGCTTTTTAGCTCAGGGTCGGTGGCCGCTTGCTGGAGAAACGAGAGCGCATTTTCTTTGGACATACCGTTTCACTTCCATGACCTAACAGTGTGAAGCGCAAAGCGCTATACCCCTAGTGTTACGCTGCCCTGACAAATCCAACCACCTTCCTCAACAGAACCTTGCATTTCTTGAAACGGGTTCATTGAAGCCCAGCCCTAACCCTGGCCAGGTTTGTCGTACCAAAACAGACCTGAACCTACTTTGCGCTAATTTTTCCTCCATTAAGCCTTAATTTGAGGTGGTTTTGGAGATTTGCACAACGGTCTTCTAACCGCTAAACTAACGTTAAGTAATGTAAATAAACTTCTAAGGAAAAAATATCGTCGCTCTGACTTCCCTTGGATCTAGCACCTTGGCTGGATGTCACCCGTTAGTTCCTGCCCCATGCCCCTCCGTCGTCGAGGTCGTTCCCATGGCCGAGGTTCCCCCGTCGATCCCATGTCCGTTGCAACTCTATGGTAGGTATCTAAATTTACCTACCCCAAGCGACGGTTCTCCTCACCTTCTGCGGGGGGCATGGTTACGTAAAGTATTACTAAGGCTTGGGGCCGATCCCCTCACCGCTGTCTCGCCATGGCCAATGCTGGCATTTATCTTTACCCCCAAAGTGTGGTTTAGCCCGCACCGGCCTTCCGTTTCTTTCACCGCCCTGAATCCCTAGGTTGCCATGTTTGAACATTTTACGAACACTGCCATTGCGGTCATCATGAAGGCTCAGGAAGAGGCCCGTCGCCTGCGCCACAATTTTGTTGGTACCGAGCAGCTTTTGCTGGGGTTGATCAAAGAAGACAATACGGTGTCTGCCCGTGTGCTAAACGACTTTGGCATCACCCTTGAAGATGCCCGCACCGAGGTCGAGGCCATCATTGGTCGGGGCAGCGGCAGCGTGCCACCAGAAATTCCCTTCACCCCCAAGGTCAAGCAGGTGTTTGAGCAAGCCTTTCAGGAGGCTCGCAAACTAGACGCCGCCTACATCGAACCAGAACATCTTCTGCTCAGCCTCACCCAAAACACCGAAAGCGTGGCCTATCGAGTGATGAGTAACCTAGGCGTGGATCCGGCCAAGGTGCGGACGCGGGTGATTCAGGAACTGGGCGAAGTGGCCTCCATGCCAGCGGGACGGGGTGGTCGGGAGCGCGACCGCGAGGACAGCCGCAAAAAGGGCAAGATTCTCTCCGAATTTGGTAACGATCTCACCGCTCTGGCGGCCCAGGGCAAAATTGACCCGGTGGTCGGTCGGGCCAAGGAAATTGAGCGGGTCGTTCAGATCCTCGGGCGGCGCACCAAAAACAACCCTATCCTGGTGGGCGAACCGGGCGTTGGCAAAACCGCCATCGCCGAAGGACTGGCCCAGCGCATTGTGAACCAAGATGTGCCCGAAGCCCTGCTAACCAAGCGCGTCATCAGCCTGGATATGGGTTCCATGGTGGCAGGTACCCGCTTCCGGGGCGACTTTGAAGAACGCCTCACCCAGCTTGTGGAGGAAGTCCGCCAAGATCCTGATGTGGTGCTGGTGATCGACGAAATCCACACCCTGATTGGTGCGGGTTCCCTCGAAGGAGGCATGGACGCCGCCAACCTGCTGAAGCCCGCCCTGGCCCGTGGGGAAATGCAGTGCATTGGGGCTACCACGCTGGACGAGTTCCGCAAATACATCGAGCGGGATGCCGCCTTGGAACGTCGTTTCCAGCCCGTCACGATCAGCCCGCCCTCGGTGCCCGAAACCATCGAAATTCTCCAGGGCATCCGCAGCCGCTACGAGCAGTTCCATCAAGTCACCATCACCGATGAGGCGATTGAAGCCGCCGCTAAGCTGTCGGATCGCTATATTTCAGACCGCTTCCTGCCCGATAAGGCCATCGACCTGATCGACGAAGCGGGTTCCCAGGTGAAGCTGCGTTGTGCGCCCAAGTACCCTTCCAAGGAACTGAAGCAGCAGTTGCGCCAGGTGAACAAAGACCTGGATCAAGCCATCGAGCTGCAAGACTTTGGTAAGGCCAAGGCGCTGCAAGGGGAACGCCAGGAACTCCTCACCCAAATTCAGGCCGAGGTGCCCGAATACGCCGAAGCCGCCGCTGAATTGTCCCAGACCCAAGCCCCTGCCCTACCCGTGGTAGACGAGGAAAGCATCGCCAACGTGGTTGCGGCCTGGACGGGTATCCCCGTTAACCGCATGACCGAAACCGAAGCGGTACGCCTCATCCACATGGAGGACATCCTCCATGAACGGGTGGTGGGTCAGCACGAAGCGGTGGTGGCTGCGGCCAAATCGATTCGGCGGGCGCGGTCTGGTCTGTCTAGCGCCGACCGTCCCATCGCTAGCCTGGTGTTTGCGGGGCCAACTGGGGTCGGTAAAACCGAACTCTCCAAAGCCCTAGCCGTGGCGCTGTTCGGTTCCGAAGAGGCGATGATCCGTCTGGATATGTCCGAATACATGGAAAGCCACACCGTCTCCAAGCTGATTGGTTCCCCTCCGGGCTTTGTCGGTTACGACGAAGGCGGACAACTCACCGAGGCTGTGCGCCGCAAGCCCTACACCGTCATCCTATTCGATGAAATCGAAAAGGCTCACCCCGACGTGTTCAACCTGCTGTTGCAGGTGCTCGATGACGGCATCCTCTCCGATGCCAAGGGCCGCACCGTCAGCTTCAAAAACACCCTAATTATCCTCACCTCCAACATTGGCTCTCAGGTCATCGAGAAGGGCGGCAACAGCCTCGGGTTCGACCTCGCCACCGATACCGCCAACAGCCAGTACAACAACATCCGCAACCTGGTCAACGAGGAAATGAAGCAGTACTTCCGCCCAGAACTGCTGAACCGCCTCGACGAAATCATTGTCTTCCGTCAGCTCACCCGCGAGGAAGTGAACCAGATTGCCGACCTGATGCTGAATCAGGTGAACAAGCGCTTGGCCGATCGCCAAATGCAGGTGACGCTCTCCGATGCCTTCCGCAACAAGCTGGCGGAAGCCGGGTACGACCAGCGCTATGGTGCCCGCCCCATGCGCCGCGCCATCGCCCGCCTGGTAGAAGACACCCTGGCCGAAGCCATCCTGGCCGGAACCCTGGAGGAAGGCGATAAGGTGCTGCTGGATGTGGATGCGGAGGGCAATCCCCAGGTGAAACCTGCCCAACAGGCCGCTCTGGTTGGTTCTAGCCACTAGCATCATCCCAGCGTTAGTACAGCGTTGACGATTCCCCCGATTTCTCCGCCCGAAAGGCATGAGAAATCGGGGGTTTTGCTATGGATGCCCATTTTCCCCAAACTTGATTACACTGGGCTTGCTACCATGATTTGCCCTGTTCAAAAGAGGCCATGGTTATGATCGCCGTACACCATCAAAACCCCCTATCCTTCGATGACTTTCTGGCTTGGTATCCAGAGGATGCGGCGTATCGTTACGAGTTGCGGCGGGGAATGGTCGTTGAAATGCCCAAACCACGGGGACAGCATTCTAGACTGGCGGGTAATTTGGCGTTTGATCTAGGAATAGTCATTCGACAAGCTGGTTTACCCTGGTTTGTCCCTAAAGAGTGTTTGCTTAAGATCTCAAACGAGACGGGCTACGAGCCCGATATTGTTGTTTTAGACTCCACCCAGCTAACTGGAGAACCACGCTGGGATCGGGAATCGGTGATTACCCAAAGTCAGGCGATTAAGCTGGTGGTAGAAGTGGTCTCAACCAACTGGCGAGATGACTATTTGCTGAAGCTAGCTGACTATGAAGCCTTTGGCATTCAGGAATATTGGATTGTGGATTATCTGGGGTTAGGTGGACGGCGATATATCGGTTCGCCCAAGCAGCCCACCTTCACGGTCTGTACCCTAATAGATGGCGAGTATGATCTCCAGCAGTTTCGGGCTGGGGATTCCATAACATCCCCGTTATTTCCAGGGTTAAGCCTAGCCGTTGATAATCTCTTTCGCTGACGTTGTCTGATGGCTTCCGGTTACCAATCCAGCGTTATTGACAGCGCAAAACAAGACCCTAGAATCGGTAAGATTCTAGGGTCTTATTCATCAACAAAGAAGCCCGGTTTCCTCAAGAAACCGAGCTTCTAGGGCTAAGAACTAGGCTTCATCCAAAGCGGCGATGCCGGGGAGTTCCTTGCCTTCCAGCAGTTCTAGGCTAGCGCCGCCGCCGGTGGAGATGTGGCTCATTTGCTCGGCCACGCCCACCTTTTCAACCGCCGCCACCGAGTCGCCGCCGCCGATGATGGTGGTGACGCCTTGGGGGGTGAGTTCGGCGAGGGTGTGGGCGATGGCTTCGGTGCCTGCCGCAAACTTATCAAACTCGAACACACCCATGGGGCCGTTCCAGATGACAGACTTGCACTGCTTCAGCGCCTCTTGGAACACCGTCACCGAGTCGGGGCCGATATCCAGACCCATCCAGCCGTCGGGGATGGCCTCTACGCTGACGGTTTGGGCATTGGCATCGGGGGCAAACTTATCAGCAACGACCACATCGGTGGGCAGCAGCAGGTCAACGCCCTTTTCCAGGGCCTTGGCTTCTAGAGACTTGGCCAGTTCCAGCTTGTCTTCTTCGACGAGGGAACCGCCGACGCTGAGGCCACGGGCTTTGTAGAAGGTGAAGATCATGCCGCCGCCGATCAGCAGCTTGTCTACCTTATCCAGCAGAGTTTCGATCACGCCGATTTTGCTGGACACCTTGGAACCACCGATGATCGCCGCCAGGGGACGCTGGGGGTTTTCGATGGCCGCTTGCAGATATTGCAGTTCCTTCTCGATCAAGTAGCCCGCCACGGAGGGACTGAGGTACTTGGTGACGCCTTCGGTGGAGGCGTGGGCGCGGTGGGCAGTGCCAAAGGCATCGTTCACGTACAGATCGGCGTTGGCGGCGAGGGCCTTGGCGAATTCGGGATCGTTAGCCTCTTCTCCGGCGTAGAAACGCACGTTTTCTAGCAGGGCCACTTGGCCGTTGCTCATGCCGTTCACGGCGGCGGCAACCTCGTCACCGATACAGTCGTCGCACTTGATCACATCTTGGCCCAGCAGTTCGCCCAGGCGCTTGGCCACGGGGGTGAGGCGCATACTCTCGACCACCTGGGCCTTGGGACGACCAAAGTGGCTGGTCAAAATTACCTTGGCCCCTTTGCCGGTCAGGTCTTGGATGGTGGGCAGCGCGGCCCGAATACGGGTGTCGTCGGTGATGTTGCCTTGGTCATCGAGGGGGACGTTGAAATCGGCCCGCACCAGCACCCGCTTACCTTCGAGATCGGCAGCGGTCAGACTGGCCACAGATTTTTTGACCATAGCGAGAAACCTCCCAAAAACGGCTTAAGAGCTTTGTTTATTACGTTATGCAGCGGGTTGGCAAAAGCGGACTAAACCTTGTCTAAGGTAGAACTTAGCAGGCTAGTACTGCCTAACCAACCTCCGGTGTCTGTCGTAATATTTACCTAATCGACGCCATTATTCTACCGGAGTCCGAGTTCCCTTTTGATTTTGATCTGCCCTAGGGATTGGCCATGTTTAAGATCGTTCTCTTCCCCATCGACATGAGTGCCGAGGCGCAGCAGGCATCTTCCAAGGTGGCTGAACTGGTGAAGTTCCACCAAAGCCGTCTAGTGTTGCTCTCGGTGGTTGAGCCCGTGGCCCTCGAGAGCCCCAGTGGCGATCAGCAGACCTCCCCGGAGGCCGTCGCTGCACTACTGGGCCAGGCTAAGGATGTGTTTGCCCAGCAAGGCATAGACGCCGAAGCCATTGAACGCCAGGGGCAGCCCGCCTTTGTGATTTGCGATGTGGCCGACGAACTGAACGCCAACCTGATTGTGATGGGCTGTCGCGGTGTGGGCCTGATCGAAGACATCCAGGCCGAAAGCGTTACTACCAGGGTGATTAACCTCTCCCCCTGCCCGGTGTTGATTATCCCCTAGGGCCCAGAGAAAATCGCCTCTTCTAGGTCTTGGCGACTGAGGGAGTATTTAAAGATGCGCTGCACGTCCTTGCCATCGGCTCCGGCGTTAACATAGCGCACCACCAGGGCGTCGATATCTAAAATTACGTCGGCCTCCCAGAGGGGACGCTGCACATGCCAGCGGTGGGGCACGTCGGTATTTTGTTCGCAGCCCTGGCGACGCAGCCAGGCTTCGATATCCGGCAGGGTGTGATTGTAGAGGGGGGTGCTAGCGGTGGGAAGAGCCATAGAAACAACCTGGGGTTCGCAGAAATTAAGGAATCTGTAGGGTGGGTGGTGCCCACCAAAGGGAACGCTCTCTAAACAAGCGTCTTAGATCCGCCGTAGGGCAGGTACGGTTAGCCCTCTTAAGGTGGACCAACTATTCCCCAAACGCCCATAGACTAAGGTACTTCGGCCACGACCACCAGGGAGTAAACTCCCTGGCTCATCGCAGAAGTCTGCTAAAGCAGACTGGGGAGTTCGGATTCCAATCCTCTTCAGAGGATTTCGACATTGAGCCTAGGACTTCTAGTCCTAGGCTCAGCGGCCAGTCCGAGGGATCGACCTCAAACCTGCCTCACATTGATAGGGCTGGGCAGGTATGGCTCACCTAGGAGAACATCCTGTTGAAAGGATCGCCCTCTAAACCGTTTGGCCCTAAAAACCTAAGGTCAAGGAAAAATCCTGCCCCCTCTAGCCTACAGCCAAGTGGGGCCCCCCTGGGCAGGGCGGGGGCGAGGGGTTGGTGGCAGGCTGGGAGTAGCACTCGCAGAACTGGGTGGGATCTCTTGGGGAGTCGGTGCGGAGGTCGGTGCAGTGGTAGGGGGGATATCTGAGGTCAGGGTAACGGCCTCGGGTAATTCGGGATTAATGGCATACTCGCCACGGGTGAGGCTCACCGTTACCACTAGGGCCAAACAGGCCACAAAGGTTAGCCCCAGGATAAACAGAGCAAAAATTTCCCCAGCAGAGAGGGGGCGATCCGTGGGGTCAAGGTATAGGTTCGACGGTTCCTTGCGGCGGGGCACGGCGCTGCCGGCCCGCGAAAGAGGCTCTAGGGGCTGCATCACCGAAATGCGGGAATAGCCCACCTGCTTATCGTAGGTCCAACGGCGATCTGGGCTGCTGAGGATGCCGTAGGCTTCGTTGAGCTGCTGAAACTTCTCGGTGGCTTCCTCCGCTGGTAGGGTGGTGGTGTCGGGATGGTAGAGCTTGCTCAGTTCCCGAAATGCCTGCCGAATCTGCTGGGGGCTAGCGGTCGGCTTTACCCCCAGGCGGTCGTAGTAGGTTGCGGGTCTTGGGTTGGGTGCAGGCATAGACGCCACGGGCCTTTTATCAGCAAAGAAAATCGGTAATGGCTAGGCTAACACGGAGCCGATTCCCATTCCGACAACGAACGGCTGAGGCGAATTTGGGCCAGGGTAAACACCACCGGAATCACCCGACCGTAGTTCGTCGCAATGGCGCGCCAACCCAAGTCCGCAAAGAACCAGGCCCACAGGGCTGGCCCCACCCAAGCCAGCAGAGTACGGGTCGCGCCATAGCGGGCTGCATTCACCGCCACCCCACGGGAGGCCATACCTAGGGCTACGCGACTTTGAATCTGAGCGAAAGCCGTGCCGCCGCCCCGCACCAGGGTTTGCTTGGCCAGTTCATAGCGGGCCACCTGGAGCATCACCTGGCGGGCCAAATGGTGGAGCAACCAAGGCCGCAGTAACGAACTCACAACCAGGGCACTGCCCCCCTTCACGAGTAAGCCCGTAGGATTGGCCTGAAGCGCTTGGGGCAAGGTTTGAAACCGGGGGGATTGGGACAGGCTTTTCTGCAAATCTCGCTGCACCTGCTGGCGTTCTCCCTGGGGCAATTTATTCCAGGCCGACTCAATCAGATGTAGAAAGACCTCCGCCTCCAAGTCCTCCGTGGGCCAAGTTTCGGCGTAGGGCAAACGCAGGTAGCGGCACACTTGCACTAGGGCTTGGCGGTAGGTCATGGCCTGACTTTGGCCGTGTAGCACCGTGAACCCATCCGCTGCCAAAAACCGAAACCGCTGTTCTAGGCGATCTAGCCACTGCTGCCGCGACCCACTCTGCACCGTCAGCGGATCCAGGCGATTGAGATAATCCAGCGGGTTAAACTTGGGTCGAAACAACATCTCGGTCAAAGCCTGGAGTTCTTCCTCCGTGGCCAATTCCAGGGCCGAACGCAGCTCATCCACCACCGCTCACCGTTCGATACAATTACCCCTTAATTTTTACACCATATTTTCCTGGGCAGAGGAACCCGCCCTAGGCAAACACCCCTTTAACCTCAGCCCGCATCAACAGACGGGATGTAAACGCTACCGATATACTGGAAGGGTCGTTGCACCCCCTAGCTATGACTACTTCGCCTACGGCCAACCCCTCGGCTGCGTCTGTAACCGAACTCGCCCCCAGCTATCGCATTCCCCTGGTTTTGGTAGGGCTGGCGGTGCCCCTAGCGGTGCTCAACCTGTGGTTAGGCGGTGTGGTGGGATTATTTGGCATTTTTTTAGGGATTCAGGCCATCACCCTGCGGCTGCGCTTTACCGAGACCGCTCTGGATATTTATCGAGGGGAGAAACAGATTCGCCAATTTCCCTATGCCGAATGGGAACATTGGGAAATCTTTTGGTCTCCGGTACCCATTCTGTTTTACTTTCGGGAAGTGAACAGCATTCACTTTTTGCCGATTATCTTTAGCCCCAGCCAGCTTAGAACGGCGCTAGAAGACCGCTGTCCTCTACCTCTAAAACAGAGTTAGGAACTTACAAAAGCATCCAAAATAGGTGAGTTTTAGAGTAGGAATACCTATATCCTGTGAGTGGCCGACTGGAGCAGATTACACGCCAAGAGATGTCAGCCAGGATATTTCGATGGTGGGCAGTGCCCACCCTACCGTTGATGTTAATTGAAGGATGTCCATGACCCCCGACGAGTTTTCCCCATCGACGCCATCCCCTGAAAGCAGCCCCAGCGGCGAGGGCAGCGGTTCTGCCTCGGTGGATTTTTCGGGTCTGCGATCCGAGGGGATGGGAACGGGGGGATCTCTATCGGAAGGATCGCGTCCGGAGGGGTTGCGGTCGGAGAGCTTTCGGTCGGACTGGAGTAGCCGCATGGATGGCCTCAAGCAGCAGGAGGCCGACCTAAAGCGCAGCATTGCCGATCTGCAAGCCACCTACAACCGTCTCACCCAGGATCAATTTAAGAAAATCCAGACCGATATCAGCCGCATGGTGGAGCAGGGCACCGCCGAGCTAGAACAGCGCAAACGCACCCTGCAACTCGACATTGAAAAGCTAGAACGTCGCCAAGAGCGCATCCATGCGGAAATGCGCACCACCTTTGCCGGAGCCTCCCAGGATTTGGCCGTGCGGGTGCAGGGCTTTAAGGATTACCTGGTGGGCAGTTTGCAGGATTTGGCCACCGCCGCCGAGCAGCTAAACATGGCCCCCGCCGCCCCCCCCACGCGAGAGCCGGAGGTGATTCAGTCCGGTGCTGGTCGCCGTCCCCGCCCCCAGGCCCCCGCTCAGCCCCCGGCGGATGGGGCTTCCCTAGGCTTTGCCGCCAGCACCTTCCAAGACCAAACCGACCGGGTTCGCAGCCTGCTAGATCAATACCGGATGCGGCCCGACTACTACGGCCCCGTTTGGCAACTGCGGCGCACCTTCGAGCCCATCCACGCCGAGCGGGTGTCGAACTGGTTCTTTGCCCAGGGCGGACGCGGTGCCGTCAAAAGCATGGGCAGTCGCTTGCAGAACGTGCTGGTGGCCTCGGCGGCGATTTCTATTTTGCACACCCTCTACGGCGGACGGCTGCGGACGCTGGTGCTCTCCAACAGCCCCGAACGGCTGGGGGAATGGCGGCGTGGCTTGCAGGATTGCCTCGGCGTCTCGCGAGCCGATTTTGGCACAGGCCAAGGGCTGATGTTGTTTGATGCCCCAGAACCCCTCGCTCAGCGGGCGGATCGGATTCGGTCTGAGGGTGGCCTGCCGCTGATTGTGGTAGACGAAGCAGAAGCGGTGATTAGCCTCGCCCTGCTCCAGTTTCCTCTATGGCTGGCCTTTGCCCCCGACCCGGCTAACCCCATCAATGAATACGACTATTTCTAACCCTCGGCCCCCTAGTATGGCTGAATTACAATCAGGAATGCGTCAAGTCCTCAGCTAGGGTGGGCACGCTAGGCAGCGCAGGGTTATTCGGTGGCGAGACGATGATCATGGTTCAGGCAGCAATTCCCGTGGCGAATTTTCCTTCCCTAGAGAAGGCGCTGAAGCATCACTTTGGCTACGATGAGTTTCGGCCTGGGCAGCGGCGGGTGATTGAGGCGGCTCTGAAAAATCAAGATACCCTGGTGATTATGCCCACGGGGGGCGGCAAATCCCTGTGTTACCAGTTGCCTGCGTTGCTGAAGGTGGGGGTGATGGTGGTGGTGTCGCCGCTGATTGCCCTGATGCAGGATCAGGTGGCGGGGCTGCAAGATAACGGCATTGCCGCCACCTTTTTGAATAGTTCCCTAGATTTTGACACCCTGCGCCAGCGAGAAGCGGCCCTGCTGCGGGGGGAGATCAAGCTGCTCTACGTGTCGCCGGAACGGTTGCAGAATGCGGGGTTTATCCAGTTTCTCAACAACCTCAGCCAAACGGTGGGCATTAGCGGCTTTGCCATCGACGAAGCCCACTGTGTGAGCGAGTGGGGCCACGATTTTCGGCCCGAATATCGGCGGCTGCACGAACTGCGAGAGCGCTTCCCTCAGATTAGTCTGCTGGCGCTAACGGCCACCGCCACGGAACGGGTGCGCCAGGACATTGCCCAACAACTGCGGCTGCGGGATCCGCTGGTGCAGGTTTCCAGCTTTAATCGGCCCAATTTGTTCTACGAAGTGCGGCCCAAGGGGCGGGATGGCTACCAGCAGTTGCTTCAGCAGGTGAAACAGCAGACGGGATCGGGAATCATCTACTGCCTCAGCCGTAAGCGGGTGGATGAGTTGGCCCTCAAACTCACCCAGGACGGGGAATCGGTGTTGCCTTACCATGCCGGACTGGCGGACGAAGTGCGGCGCGACAATCAAACCCGGTTCATTCGCGACGATGTACGGCTGATGGTGGCGACGGTGGCCTTTGGCATGGGCATCAACAAACCCGATGTGCGGTTTGTCATCCACTACGACATTCCCCGCAACATTGAGGGCTACTACCAAGAAAGCGGACGGGCCGGACGGGACGGCGAACCCGCCCACTGCACCCTGTTTTTGGCCTACGGCGATGTGGCCACGGCGGAATATTTAATCAGCCAAAAGCCCGACGAAACCGAGCAGCGCATTGCCCGCCAACAACTGCGCCAAATGGTGGACTACGCCGAAAGTACGGTGTGCCGCCGCCACATTCAGCTCAGCTATTTTGGCGAAACCCTCAGCGAACGCTGCCACCAGTGCGACAACTGCGTGAATCCGCCCCCCACCGAAGACTGGACGATTGAGGCTCAAAAGTTTCTTTCCTGCGTGGCCCGCTGCCAAGAGCGCTTCGGCATGGTGCACATCATCGACGTGCTGCGCGGCTCCAAAAATCAAAAAGTGGTGAACCTTGGCCACGACAAACTCTCGACCCACGGCATCGGCAAAGATCGATCCGTCGAGGAATGGAAGCTGCTAGGGCGTTCCTTGCTACACCAACGCTTGGTGGACGAAACCACCGACGGCTTCCCGGTGCTGAAGCTGAATGCCGCGAGCTGGCAAATTCTGCGCAAACAACTCACCGTTCAGATTGCTGTACCCCAAGATCTCAAGCCCGTGGAGAGCAAGGCCGCTACGGGAACCACCAAGTTCGACAACTCCCCCGAAGCCGCCGCCCTCCTCACCGAACTCAAGGCCCTCCGCAAACGCCTCGCCGACCAACAAAGCGTGCCGCCCTACGTGGTGTTCCACGAATCCACCCTGAAGCAAATGGCCCAGCAACGGCCCCAAACCCTAGCCGAATTTGGCCAGATCTCAGGGGTGGGCAGCCGCAAACTCAACCAGTACGGCGAAGCTTTCCTCGGAGCCATTCGCCAGTTCTGCGCCGATCATGGCCTTCCCGCCCAACCGATCACCGTATCCCCTAGCTCAGCCAGTCAAGCTAGTTCCAATCGTCCCACCCCTAGCCCACCTAGCGGCCCGCCCGCCATCGGCGACACCCATCGACTCACCCTGCAACGGTTTCAACAGGGCCATAGCGTTGACGCCATCGCCCAACAGCGCAACCTCAAACCCGCCACCATTCGCACCCATCTGGAGCACCTAATCCTCAGCGGCGAATCCGTTGATTTAACCACCCTGGTAGCCCCCGACCGTCAAGCCGCCATCCGCCAAGTTCTAGACACCAAAGAAGCCTTTGCCCTCAGCGATCTGCGCGAACGACTAGGGGAAAGCTACTCCTTTGATGAAATTCGCCTAGTGCGGGCCGATTGGCAGTATCAACAGAAATCTGCTTCAGCCGATTAAGTTGTATAAGACAGCGTAATTAGTGTCAAAAACTAAGCGTATTTGTACGGAAGATTGTTTGATAGAACTCGATCTTTAGAATCAAACTGCCAACAGAAATAATCTTCCCTTTGTTTCTTTTCACGTATTCGTCTATTAAAATAATTTTGCTGACCTTTGGTAAAGATAATTCTTATGGATGGCTGGATTCTTGTGTCTGCACCTGATGAGTCTTCTCCTTCGACCCATTGCTGGAATGGCGAGGCCTGGATTGATATTTCGGATGCAAATAATGCCAAGCTATTTCTGATAAGAGACGGTTCAACAATTGAAAATATGCGCTATTGCAAGGCAGATTGGCAGCAACGATACACAGATCGAGATGTTCGCATTTCTGGGATTAACATAACTGTCACCTTGAATTAAGTGCTAAATTAAAAAGATTTTTGATTTAGGCAACACACTGGACACATTGATCAGCTCAACGGAAATAGACATCAATATACCTAAGCCAGTGCGAACAAGTTGGGGCGTTTCTAATATCAGAGGCTCCTGCTTGAATGCAAATCTTGCTCTTCTCAATAGAGGAAATAGGGGTAGTGCATTAGTGTAAAGGACAAAGAAAAATAAGGCATCGCCGTCGCATCTCT
>CAZWNR010000033.1:0-2477 GCA_964635665.1 uncultured bacterium
GGCCACCTCCACGCGCCAGGGGTCTTGAAAATCCACCACGAAAGGAACGCCAAACCGCCGCCGCCAGTAAGGCCCCAAAATCATTACCGGAAAGATGGTGGTCGAAAAAAAGACCAAATCAAAGGATTGCTGCGCTAGGAGGCGATTTCCGGCCTGGGCCAGGTAGGGGAGACCGCGCCAGCCCACATTCCCTAGGCCCACCAGCTTGGTTAGCCGCTTCGGTAGAGCATGTACGGTATGGATCGCCAGGGATTCTGGCAAGGCCTGCCACAGCAGATCATCCTGGGGGTGGGGCACTTCCCCCGGGTGGACGGTGAGGATTTCGGCCTCCCAACCAAATTCGCTGAGGTAGGGCAAGGCGGTACGAATGCGCTGGTGATCGGGCGCATTGATCGGCGGAAAGTGGGGGCTGACGACCAGCACTCGACGGGGCAAGGGCTGAGCATCAGAGGACGCCCGATGTGGGGATGGCTTTGCCGTCGGCGAAGAGATGACAAACGTCATAGGGATATCCGGTGCGGGATGATTTCTATGGTGCGGGTCGGGTGTTTGCGATCACGTTTGCCCAACGGTCTGGACAAACGGTAGCGGCGAGGTCTCCTCGCCCGTTGATGCCGGGGGCAAGTCAGCCGGATTGAGTAGATTAACCTCAGATATCGGGTAGATTGGTGGCGCGATAGCACAACCCAACCAGCCCTAAATCCTCCGCGAGGGTTGGGTTCCGCTTCGCTGCACCCCAACCTACTAGCACTAACGGCTCAGGCTAAGGATCCCCCTAAATCCCCCTTAAAAAGGGGGACTTTGAGGCGGACTCAGCCCCCCTTTCCAAGGGGGGCGGGGGGGATCCCCCAACGATTGCATACGCCCGCAGGTTTCTAACCCGACCGGGCATAGAAGTCCACCGCGTAGTTCTTCACCTGGTTCACCACCAGCCCGATGATGGGTACCCGCGCCACCTGCATTCGTTCTAGGGTTCGGTTCAAGGCATCGGCAATGCGACGACGACCGAGGGAGGTGACCAGGAGAACGCCATTGGTCTTCGAGGCCACCAGGCTGACATCGGCCAGACCCATCAGGGGCGGCATGGTGTAAACCACCAAGTCAAAGTTTTTCTCCATGCGGGCCATCAGCTCTTTCATGCGCGACGACGACAGCAGCCGGGTGGGGTCCATAGACGGGGTGCCCGAACTGATGGCAAACAAATTCGACTCCCACGACAGCCGTTGGGTAATGTCGTTTAGGCTGGCCTGATTGTTGATATAGTCGCTCAGCCCCGGTTCGGCCTTGATGCCCAGCAGAGAGCTCAGCCGAGTGCCCCCCCGGCGAAACTGGCCATCCACCAGCAGCACGCGCTTTTCCATGGCGGCGGCGGCCTGTACCAGGTGTACCGCAACGGTGGTGGATCCCTCACCGGGGAGGGCCGAGGTGACGACGAGGGATCGGAGGGAGAACGGCTCTAGATTGGCATGCAAAGCCCGAAACGCCTCCAGAAAGCCGTAGCTGTCGTATTCCATCAGCCAGCGGTCGGCGGGGGAGGGGACATCGGAGGACGAATTGGAGGACGGATCGGGTTCAGCCGACTTGGGAGGCGGAGAATCTACACTGTTCCAGCCTAACTGAATCGGGTCAGCGGCCTTTTTCTCTAGGACATAGTCTTGCCAGTTGCTGAGTTTAGGGCTGATGATGTTCTTGAGCTGAGCTTTCAGGGCCTCTGCATCGGCGGCTAGGGAGGTAGCGGCGGTCTCTGGCCGCAGGTCTACCACATGGGCTTCAGGCTGGGCATCCATCAGTTCGGGATAGAGAGGAATCGCCCCCAGAACGGGCAGGGGCACCTTCTTTTTGATGTCGTCGAGGGTGTAGTAGGTATTGGAGAGCTTTTCGAGCAGGTAGCCCAGGGCCAGCCCTAGGGCGGCTCCCATGATAAACCCCGTTATCAAGGCTTTGATCGGAGGGGTGCCGGGTTTACGACGGGCACTGGTGGGCGGGGTGATCAGTTCCCAGGGGATTTCGTTTTGGGAGGCCTGGATTTGCAACACTTCCTTCGTTTCCTGGAAGCGAGTCAGGCTGTTGGAGGCCAGCAGGAGCTCCCGCTGTAGTTCTTGGTAGCTGCGAGATACCCCCGGCACCGCTTGAATTTGGTTTTTCAGAGCCGCTTCGGTGGCCGCTAGCTCCTCATCGCGGGCGGCAATCACCTCCATGCTGCCCATCACCTGGGCAATCTGGTCTTGAATCACCCGCTCGGCTTCTTCAAAGAGGAGGGGAGCCAGGTTTTCCTGCTGCCGCTGGATTAGCTGAATGGTGGGGCTATTGGGGCCGAAGCGGGCCGACTCGATGGCCAGTTGCTGGCGCAGCACCTGGTATTCCTGGCGCAGGGTTTCGTAGGCCTCAGACTGGCGCAGGGTAGCCGAGGCGCTGGCCTGATCGAGCAACGCATTGTACTGAGACTCTAGGGCAATGAATTCATCCCGTAGGGCCTG
>CAZWNR010000033.1:2577-14992 GCA_964635665.1 uncultured bacterium
CGAGCAACGCATTGTACTGAGACTCTAGGGCAATGAATTCATCCCGTAGGGCCTGGCGGGCGGCGGTGATGTCTGAGGTGCGCTCGAACAGGTCGGCAGCGAAGTCGTCGGGATGCATGAACTGGTAGGTTTGCTGCAAGTTCTGGATGGTTTGCTGTAAATCGTTAACCCGCTCCTGCATGAGGGGAATGCGCTCATCCACAAAGGCGATGCCCTGCAACAGTTGAGAACGCTGGGATTCTAGGCTGTACTCCAGATACCCCTGGGCAACGATTTCCAGCAGCGCCTTCACCCGATCCGGGTTGCTGTGGGTATACTTCACCTCTAGAATTTTGGTTTCCCCCAGGCGGTACACCGAAAGCTGGCCAATCACGCTCTGATAGCTCACGTCGGAATAGCTATCCGTCGCCTGCTCCAGAATGGGTTCGAGCACTTCGGGGCTGAGCAGCACCTCGATTTGAGTGGTGTAGTCCAGTTCCTGCGGGGTGCCGCCCTGTTGGCTATCCGTCAGGCGGGAGAGATTCTTTTGATCCCTCACTGGCTCTACCAACAGGCGAAAGCTGCTCTGATAGACGGGCACCACCTGGGCATTCTTAACCACCGAAACCGCACCAACCACCAACCCCAGGGTCAGCATCAGCCAGAGTTTGCGGCGCACCACGCCCAGCACCGTGCCCATCAGACCAGAATCGGTGCCGGACGGAGACGACATTGGGGGGGAGGGTTGAGTCGTAATATCTAGATCGTGGGTCATGGTAGATGGGGAAACACCCGGAGGTTGGCTTATTGAGCAAATAAAAACGGCAGAAACAGGTTAAACAGCGAGGACGCCCCACTCAGGGGTTGCAGCACGGTGCTGATGGAGTCGCTCAGGGAGGCTGACCAGTTGCGCCCCACCAAAATCACATCTCGGTCTTGCAGCAGGGGATTGGTTTCGTCGTTGATGGCGCTAGCGAAGTCTACGGGTAGGGTGCGTTCCGTCACGGTGCCATCGGGGTTGAGGCGTAGGAGCTGCACATCCACCCGCCGGGAGCGATTGGTAAAGTTTCCGGCTAACAGTAGGGCTTCCGAGACCGAGGTATCGGGGGGAACTTCCATCACCCCAGGGCTGGCAATTTCGCCCACAATGTTGATCCGCACACTGCCCGATGAGAAGGTAGACCGAGCCATTTCCCGCGAGTCGGCAATGGCAATGGGGGCTGCCCTGGGCACCACAATGGTGTCGCCATCCCGCAGAGAAATATTCTGATTGTGGTCTCCCTGGGTTAGCACATCCCACAGGCTGACGGTGATGGTTTCCTCCCGGCGATTGTTGGGGCTGACCCGGCGCACCTGAATCGAGCGCAGGTCGGTGCGCTGGGTAATGCCCCCCGCCGCATCCAGGGCAATGGCGACGGTAGGCAGCTTGCCCTGCTCAGGGGCGAGGGAATAGGTGCCGGGATGGGTGACCTCCCCAATCACCACAATCCGCAGGGGGCTGAGCTGCGACAGGGTGACGGTGATGCGGGGTACCACCAGAATTTCGGCGGTGGTGTAGGCCTCGGTAATGGCCTGCTCCACTTCGGTCAGGGTTTTGCCCCAGGCCTCGACTCGCCCCAGCACGGGCAGATTCAGCGAACCATCGGGCATGACCTGAAAGGTACCGCTGTAGTCGGGCACATTGGCGACAATCATGTAAATGATGTCGCCCACCGTCAGGCGGTAGTCGTCGAGGGGATAGACGGGAGGGCCATCCAGTTCCGTCGATTCCATGGGCCGTAGGGATGGCATCCGGTTCGGCAAGGTGTCGTCCGGGTAGAGGGGCTGGCTCTGGGCGGTGGCTTCGCCCATGGTGACGGCCTGGGCGGGAAGGGTGAAGCCGTAGAGGGCCAGCAGTGAGCCCCATAGCGGTAGACCCCATCGATGGAGTGAGATTCGGTAGACAGTTGAACCGTGGCGAGGCAACAGGGCGGTCATGGTGAAATCCCCGAAGGTTGGGAGGTGGGTTGGTGGGCGATGCCCACCCTACGGGAGCCGGATTGAGGGTGAGGCCGTATGGCAGTCATAGTGAGATCCCTGAACGTAGCGAGGGGTGGTGGTGGGTGATGCCCAACCATCCCTGTCAAGGTGGTCTAACGATTCCCCAAACGCCCGTAGACTCAGGGACTCCAGCCACGACCACCAGGGAGTAAACTCCCTGGCTGATCGCAGAAGTCTGCTAAAGCAGACTGGGGAACTCGGAGCCCAATCCTCTTCAGAGGATTTCGACGTTGAGTCTGGGACTTTTAGTCCTTGGCTCAGCGGCCAATCCTGGGGATTAACCCTAGGCATCAAGCGGAGTAGAGACTTGTGTATAAGCAGCTACGGCGAGCCGAATTTCTCACATCCGTTGTGCAGATTGGGCCTAGTTCTTTCTTCCAATGAGAGAGGACTGAATCCGCTTAAAGGAGGGTCTGAAACCTTGAGAATTATGGAACTTCCGTGGATCTGCGTAGGAGATTCAGCGGCGGGATGAAGGCTTTTGAAGATGAACAGAAGCGTGGACATGATCGCAATCATGCCCACGCCACCGTGGGAACAGAGTCCTCTCAAGGCCCTGACTATGTCCAACCCATCCGCCGAACTTGTGATCACCGCCGGACGCGCCCAGCGTCAGTATTGGCAAGACCTGTGGCGCTACCGGGAACTGTTTTACTTTTTGGCCTGGCGCGATATTTTGGTGCGCTACAAGCAAACCGCCATCGGCATTGTCTGGGCCTTAATTCGCCCCTTTTTAACCATGGTGGTGTTTACCGTGGTGTTTGGCAAAATTGCCCAGCTTCCCTCCGATGGCGTGCCCTACCCGATTCTGGTGTTTGCCGGAATGCTGCCCTGGCAGTTCTTCGCCAATGCCCTGTCGGAATGCAGCAATAGCCTGATTTCCAACTCCAACCTGATCTCAAAGGTATACTTTCCCCGCTTGGTCATCCCCACCAGTGCCGTCATCGTCAGCCTGGTAGACTTCTTCATCTCCGGCTTCATTCTGCTGGGGCTGATGGTGGTCTATCACTTTGTACCCAGTTGGCGCATTATCACCCTGCCCTTCTTCATCGCCATTGCCTTCGCCGCCGCCATGGGCTCCGGGCTGCTGCTCGCCACCCTGAATGTCAAATACCGCGACTTCCGCTACGTGGTGCCCTTCATTTTGCAGTTCGGCCTCTATATTTCCCCGGTCGGCTTCAGTAGTGCCGTCGTCCCGGCGCAGTGGCGCTGGCTCTATTCCCTCAACCCCATGGCCGGAGTCATTGACGGCTTCCGCTGGGCCATCCTCGGCGGCGAATCTCAGCTCTACCTACCGGGCTTCCTGGTATCGGTCGGCCTGGTGGTGTTCTTCCTCTGGTACGGCATTCGGTACTTCCGCGCCTACGAACGCACCTTTGCCGATGTGATTTAGCCCTGGATTTTGCTCCTCCCAGGGCCATGCGTTGAGGCTCTCCCAGGGCCATGGCTAAAAGCTGGTGGGCACTGCCCACCCTACGGATTCCTCCCACCCTTCACCCCCCACCCCCCATGACCCACCCCATCATCACCGTCGAAAATCTCGGCAAATACTACAAACTCGGTCGTAGCCCCGAAAAGTACCAGTCCATGCGAGATACCCTCGCCCGACAGTTGCGGCAAATGCGACGGGGGCTAACGCGGCGGCGACGGGTTGCCCCCTCCCCAGAGGAAGGTTTCTGGGCCTTGAATGATGTCAGCTTCTCGGTCAACCAAGGGGATCGCCTCGGCATTATTGGCCGCAATGGGGCAGGCAAATCGACCCTGCTGAAAATTCTCAGCCGCATTACCGAACCCACCACCGGACGCATCGGCCTGCGGGGTAGGGTCGCCAGTTTGCTAGAGGTTGGTACGGGCTTTCATCCAGAACTGTCGGGGCGGGAAAATATTTTTCTGAATGGGGCCATTTTAGGCATGGGCAAGGCCGAAATTCGCCGCAAGTTTGATGAAATTGTCGCCTTTGCCGAAATCGAAAAGTTTCTCGATACCCCCGTTAAACGCTACTCCTCTGGTATGTATGTGCGGCTAGCCTTTGCGGTGGCTGCCCACCTAGAACCAGAGATTCTAGTGGTAGATGAAGTCTTGGCGGTGGGCGACATGGCCTTCCAGAAAAAGTGCCTAGGCAAAATGGAGGAAGTGGGCAAAGCCGGACGCACGGTATTATTCGTCAGCCACCACCTAGCCACGGTAGAGCGGCTCTGTACCAAGTCTTTGTTGTTGAACCAGGGCACCTTGATGTTCTACGGCTCTACCCACGAAGGGCTGAAGCAGTATGTGGATTCCTTTGGGCAGTTTCAGTCAGAAAATGTCAACAGTTCGGTCTTTTCAAAAAACCATCAAATGGGGCTTTCTGGGGCTAGAACTCGCCTGATTGAAAACGGGGCAGAACTCGATCTAGAAGTCTCGGTAGACATCACCTCTGAACAGTTGCAGCAGGGCGTTGGCGTTTCGGTGATTTTATCGACCGAAACAGGGGTACGGGTGTCCTTTATTGGGCCACGACTGCATCGCCAACTGCTGCCGCCGTTCCAAGGTACCCTAACCCAAACCTTCTACTATCCCAACATCAGTAAAACCCTAGCAGGCGGCACCTATCTCGTTTCCTTTGAGCTGGTTCGTCCCAAGGTAGAATGCATTGCCTCCCTAGAATACCCGGTCGATTTCGAGCTGCCACCCCGCATTTACTACGCCGATGGCGTGCCCTTCAGCTATAGCGATTTCGGCACAGCTCTGCTACAGCCCGAAATCAGCTTCAACTCAGTTTCTCAACCCCTAGTGTTAACCCAATAAGGAGGCCAAATTTGCTATAGAAATACCATGAAAGGACTATCTGATAGGCCACCAGACACCAGAACATTCTTACCGTTGCATCCCTCTTAAGTCAGTTTATTGCCCTCATCCCCTAACCCCTTCTCCCCTAGGGAGAAGGGGAACCAGATTTTCAAAGTTCCTCTCCCTCAGAGCTACAGCTTATACAAATCTTGTTTGCATGCCACAAGTCCTTAGAGATCCCCCTAAATCCCCCTTAAAAAGGGGGACTTTGAATCCAGTTCCCCCCTTTTTAAGGGGGGCTAGGGGGGATCAACCCTAGGAATCCAGAGGAATAGAAACTTATGGATAAGCGATAGTCCTCAGGCATCGGGATTTAGGGTGAGGGCAATAAACCTAGGCCGTCCCGCATCTTACAACTCCAAGCCTCCCATCTATTCACAGGTAAACCCCATGGAATCCGTATCAACTAAGCTCAAGCGTACCTATATCATCTGTGCCACCCAGCGCAGTGGCAGCACACTTTTATGCAGTCTTTTAAGCAATACTAACCTAGCAGGGAAGCCCAAAGAATTCCTGATCGATCTTCTAGAATCTATCGAGGGAAATCCATCTATCGATCTGGTTAGCACAATTCAAGCCGAACTCACAAAACGAGCGTCAGATAACGGCGTCAGTGGCGTCAAGCTAATGCAAAACCATTTTGACATCCTGCTGCGAGAATTAAGACGTCTCTACCCCGATCCCTCTTTGTCAGAGATTGACCTAATTGGCAAAGTTTTTCCTAACGTCTCTTTTATTTTCATGACTCGCGAAGACAAACTGCGGCAGGCCGTTTCCCTCAGTCGGGCGGAATACACCGATGCCTGGGAGAAGCATCGAACTGGAAAAGCCCAGCGGCCCAGTTGGTTGACCCAGGTCACGCCCTTTTATCTCAAGGCAGCACTACAGCGGGTTCAAAATCGTGAGCAATACTGGCACGATTTCTTTGCAAGACATCCACAAAACGTGTTTCAGATTTCCTACGAAACCCTGGTCAAGAATCAGGCTGGGAGCCTATTAAAGTGCCTAGATTATCTGGATTTAGAGGCACAGCCGGGCACCCCCCTCGAACAAACCACCCTGAAAAAACAGGCTGACGTATTTACAGACTTTTTAATTGGCTACTACCACCTATATTTTGCTCTTTACCGCCTGTTGCCAGAACCGATTTTTGCCCTGTTGCGTCAGTTCAAGCATATCTTCGTTGCCCCATGAAAATTGCCCTGATTAGCTACGAATATCCCCCCGATACAGCCGTTGGGGGGATTGCCACCTACACCCTGCAAATCGCCCAGCTCATGCAGCAGCGAGGCCATCAGGTGGAGGTATTTGCTGGCAGCAACCATCGGCAAGGAGCCGTTTTAGAGCACAACATTCTGGTGCATCGCGTACATTGCCAAAACCGGGCTGCCTTTGCTGCCGCCGTGGCCCCGGTGTTTGCGGAACGCCATCGAGAGGCCCGATTTGAGGTGGTCGAAAGTCCTGAAATTGGGGCCGAATCCCAGGGCATTACGGCGCTGGTGCCGGAGGTGCCCCTGGTGGTGAAACTCCACACGCCCACCTATTTAATTCGGCAGGTGAATTACCTGCCGCCCACCGTGGGAAGGCAGGTGCGGCGAGTGGTGGGGGCCTTGCGACGGGGGCAGATGCCCTCGCTATTGTCGAGGCCCGACTATGCCCCGGAAACCGACCCAGAACGGATGCAAACCCTCAAGGCCGATTTGATTACCACGCCCTCCCAGGCGTTGGGGCAAGCCCTAACGCAGACCTGGCAGCTCAACCCCGACCGCATTCGCGTGGTGCCCAACCCCTACCTGCCAACCCCAGATCTACTGGATATTCCCGTGGCGACCCAGACAAATCGAGTGACCTTTATCGGTCGTCTGGAGGTGCGCAAGGGGGTGTTGGACCTGGCGGCGGCCATCCCCCAAATTCTTCGCCATCATCCTAAGACGCAGTTTCGCTTTGTCGGTGCGGCTTGGCCTTCGCCGGTGCCCGGTTTAGATATGGAGCAGTATCTTCTCCAGCGGCTCCATCGCCATCGGGGGCAGCTTGAATTTACCGGGGCCGTCCCCCTGACCGCAATTCCCCCATTGCTGGCCGAAACCGATATCTGCGTCTTTCCAAGCCGCTGGGAGAACTTTCCTGGGGTGTGCCTAGAGGCGATGGCCGCCGCCCGTGGCATTGTCGGCAGCACCGCCGGGGGCATGGTGGAAATGCTGGATCACGGGGCCGTAGGGCGATTGGTCAACCCCCAAAACCCCCAGGCCATAGCGACGGCGGTGGGCCAGTTGTTGCACGACCCTACCCTGCGTATGCGCCTGGGCCACGCCGCCCGTGAACGCATCCTCACCCGCTACAACCTAGCCACGATTGGGCAACTACAGGAACAGATCTACCGCGAGGCCATAGAGCGCCATCCCCAACGGCAGGGCCAAAAGACAGACATTCCCGTAGGCGTGATCGCAAACGCCCCCACCCCACACTAAAGCTAAGGTCTTTAGGGCTTCTCCCCATGTCGCCTCCCCTCACCGTCATCATCTGCACCCACAACCCCCGTCAGGATTACCTCACCAGGGTGATCGCTGCGCTCCAGCAGCAAACCCTCACCCCCGCCGCCTGGAACCTACTGCTAATCGACAACGCCAGCCCGTTGCCCGTTGCATCGTGGCTGACGCTGGATTGGCACCCCCAGGCGCGGATGGTCGTCGAAACTACTCTAGGGCTCACCGCCGCCCGACAGCGGGCCTTTCGCGAAACCCAAACCCCCACCATGGTGTTTGTGGATGACGATAATGTGCTGTCGCCCAACTACCTCGAACAGGTGATCGCCCTTCTGGATCGCCATCCCCAGGTGGGGGCCATGGGCGGTAAATGCCTGCCTGAATTCGAGCGGCCCCCCGCCGAGTGGTTTCAGGAGATTCAGATTCCCATGGGGCTGAGGGATTTTGGGGATACCGAGCAACTTTGTCATTGGGGGCTATCGGATCCAAAACAATACCCATCCTTTGCGCCCATCGGGGCTGGCTTGGTGGTTCGCAAAGCGGCGATGCAGGCTTACTGTCGGGCGTTAGAGACCGATGCTCGGCACATGGCCCTGGGGCGCACGGGGGCCAGCCTCACCTCCGGCGAAGACAACGACATGATGTTGACCCTGCTGGAACAGGGCTGGGCCGTGGGCTACTTTCCCCAGCTCAGCCTGCTACACCTGATTGCCGCCCGTCGCCTGGAGGCCGATTACCTGCGGCGGATGAATCGGGCGTCTTGCCGTTCCTGGGTGCAGGTGTTGGATCTCCACGACCTGCGCCCCTGGCCCAAAATTCCGGCCTGGACGTTGCCCCTACGACAGTTGAAAAGCTATCTGGCCCTGCGGCCCTGGACGGGAACCGCTGCCGCCATTCGCTGGCAGGGGGCCTGCGGCCTTCTGGAGGGCCAAGCTCGGCTGTCCTAGGGCAATTGTTCCTGTCCAGGTCACTGAACGATGGCTGGTGGGCAGTGCCCACCCGACGCCTACGGCTGGCAATATCCCTGAACGATGCTGGTGGGCGGTGCCCACCCTACGGCTGACCGTTGTGATTCCCTGTTTGGATCGATCCCTCATCGGACTCTCACCATGACTCTCTCACCATCCCCTTCTCCCGTACAAACCCTGGGCCGCAGCCTGGGATTGGGCAAACTGCTCTACAAGCTGGTTTACGCCCCGCGAGGGTTTGTCAAAACCACCTGGCAACGCGGCCCCCTAAACCGTTACCTGAGCTATCGCGGCAGGCAGCAGATGGAAGCCGCCGTCAGCCAGCTTCAGCCGTTGGCCCTGGTGGCCGACCGCCCCACCTACGACCTCTACTTCATGACCGGGAGCAAATATTGGTACCAGACCTGCTTTTGCGCCTACTCCATGCAGCGGTATTCCCCGGTGAATCTGCGTCCAGTCATCTACGATGATGGATCGTTACAGCCGGAACAAAAGGTTGAGATTCTGCGCCTCTTTCCCAACGCAGACCTTGTTTCTCTGGATCGGGTCGAGGCTCGTTTAGACCAGGTGCTACCCGCCGAAACATTTCCCTGTTTGCGATCACACCGCCTCAAACAACCCCTGATCCGTAAACTGATTGACTTCCACGCCGGGGAAACCGGATGGAAACTGTTCCTCGACTCCGACATGCTGTTCTTCCAGATGCCCCATTTTTTGCTGGACTGGCTGGCCCATCCCCAAAGGCCCTGCTACATGGTGGATGTGAAAAACGCCTACGGCTACTCCGAAGCTCTTTTGAGCCGCATGGCCCCAGGCCCACTACCGCAGAAGGTGAACATTGGCATTTTTGGCTTGCAGAGTGAGGCCATTGACTGGCACCAGATTGAAGCCTGGTTGCAGACATTTCTCGAACAGGAAGGCACCCACTACAACGTTACCCAGGGGTTGAGCTGCCTCTATCTGTCTGGAAAGGAATGCGCGATTGCCCCCCAGGCCGACTACCTGCTGTTGCCCGACCGCCAGGAAGCCCAGCATCCCCAGGCGGTGATGCACCACTATGTGGCGGAATCCAAACCCTGGTATTTCCGTTACGGCTGGCGACCCATTGCTAGAGGTTAACCCGCTATGCCCTTACCCAACTTCCTCATTATCGGTGCGCCCAAGGCCGGAACTACGGCCCTGTATCAGTACCTCCAGCAGCACCCATCGGTGTTTATGAGCCACCCGAAGGAACCCCATTTCTTCACCTATCAGCAAGACCACTGGCCCGAATGGGCGACCCCCACCCTGGCGGAGTATCGCCAGCTTTTTGAGCCCGCTGGGCAGGCCTCGGCCCTGGGCGAAGCTTCAACCTGGTACCTCTACAGCCGCCACGCCGCCCAGGCGATTCAACGGCAGATCCCCAACATTCGGTTGATTGCCCTGGTGCGCCATCCGGTGGATCGGGCCTACTCTAGCTTTGTGTTTCGCCAGCAGTGCGGATGGGAAGCCTTGCCCACCTTTGAGCAGGCCATTCGCCAGGAACCGGAGCGCATCGCCCAAGCCATGCCCTGGGACTACCACTACCTCCAAGCCGGATTTTACGGCGAACAGCTCCAGCGGTACTACGACACCTTCGACCGGGGGCAAATTCGCGTGTTTTTGCACGACGACCTCAAAGCCGATGCGGCGGGTGTGGTGCGGTCTACCTGCCAGTTTTTAGAGATCGATGATGGCGTCTCCCTCGACACCGATGCCACGCACAACGTCACCTACCGCCCCAAAAATCAGCGGATTAACCGCTTTCTCACCCAAAAAAGTGGGCTCAAATCCATGGTGAAACGGGTCATTCCCACCTGGGTGCGCCAACCCCTGACCAACCAGATCCGACAGCAGAATCTGGAAAAGCCTCCCCCGCTTGATCCTGACCTCCGCCATCGGTTGACTCTGCCCTTTCGCGAAGACATTCTCCGGCTACAAGACCTGATCGACCGAGACTTGTCCGCTTGGCTAGCCCCTTGAATCACGGAATCACCCTACGGGATGCCCTATCCATGAAACCGCTCGTCTCCATCCTCATTCCCTGCCACAACGCCGCCCCCTGGCTGGCCGAAACCCTGGAATCGGCCCTGGCCCAAACCTGGCCCCACACCGAGGTAATTCTGGTGGACGATGGCTCCACCGATGACAGCCTCACCATCGCCCATCGGTTTAACCAGCCGAATCTGCGGATTATCGCCCAGGCAAACCAGGGGGCCGCCGCCGCCCGCAACCGAGCCTTGGAGGTGGCCCAGGGAGAGGTGATTCAGTTTTTGGATGCCGACGACCTGCTGGCCCCCGACAAACTTGAGCGGCAGATGGCCCTGCTACAGGAGCATCCCGGCTGCTTGATCGCTGGGGCCTGGGCCAGGTTTCGTCACCATCCCCAGGAGGCCACCTTCACCCCCGAACCCCTCTGGCAAGACATGGCCCCAGTGGATTGGCTGGTCTGCGCCTGGTCGGGCCATTGGATGATGCACCCCGCCGCCTGGCTGGTGCCCCGTGCCCTCATTCAAGCCGCTGGCCCCTGGAACGAGGCCCTTTCTCTGAACGACGATGGGGAATACTTTGCCCGCGTCATCCTCGCCAGCCAGGGGGTGCGGTTTTGCCCGGAAGCCCGCAGCTACTACCGATCTGGCCATGCCGTCAGCCTCAGTGGCCGCAAGACCCCCGAAGCCTGGGCCTCTCAATATCGGGCGGTGGCGTTGCAGAGTCGATACTTGCTGGCCGCCGAAGATACCCCCCGCACCCGGCAGGTTTGCGCCAACCTGATGCAGCGCTTCATCTACGAAGTGTTTCCCGATGTTCCCTCCCTGCGTAACCTGGCCGCCAAGCAGGTGCGCCGCTGGGGCGGTGCCACCGAAAAGCCCATGGGTGGCCCCCTCTTTCACCTAGCGGCCAGGGTCGTGGGGTGGCAAGCGGCCCGCCATGCCCAGCTTTTCGTCAACCAGTGGGGCTACCGTCGGCTCCCCCTAGGGCGGATGCTGCCCGCCGCCGAAGACGCTGCCCCATCCCTGCAAGAGGAGCAGCCCCAATGGCAAGGATCCTGATTTTGATTGGTGGCCATCTCTGCACCGCCCCCCGCCCCCAAAAGGAAGCTACCGCCCTGGCCGCCGCAGGCCATGAGGTAAGGGTAGCGGGCCTCTGGTTTGATGAAACCCTGGCCCAGCGAGACCGGGCGCTTTTGGCCCATCAAGCCTGGACCTTTGACCCCGTTTTAGACTTTCGGCCCGGACAAGCCAGCCGCTGGGGCGTTCGTCTTCAGGCCAAAACGGCGCGAAAACTCTACCAGGGGTTTGGCCTCCACCATCCGGCCCTGCTGGGCTATGGTGCCCCTCGCCTGCTTCAGGTCGCCCAGGCCCACCGCGCCGATCTCACCATCGTCCACTCCGAAGCGGGGCTATGGGTGGGCCAGCAACTCCTAAAGCAAGGCTATGCCGTGGGGGTCGATTTTGAAGATTGGTTTTCGCAGGATCTGTTACCTGCGGCCCATCACCAGCGACCCATCCGGTGGATCGCAAAGCTAGAAGCCTTTCTGTTGCAGCACTGCCGCTATCGGCTGACCACCTCCCAGGCCATGGCGGCGGCGATGGCAAACCATTATCAGGTCACGCCGCCGACGGTGGTTTACAACGTCTTCCCCAAGTCGGCCCCCACCTCAGAGGCCTTATCCCCAGAAAAAACGTCAGACCAGCCCCTCACCAAGCCTCCAAACCATTTCCTACCGAGGAGAACGAGTGATGCCGTGCGGCTGCACTGGTTTTCTCAAACCATTGGCCCAGGCCGAGGGCTAGAACTTTTGTTTGCCGCGCTCTCCCAGCTCACGGTGGGCGTTGAGGTGCATCTGCGGGGTCACTGCTCCCCCCAAAACCAGAGCTGGCTGGCCCAACACATCCCCCTCGGCTGGGCCGATCAGGTTCACATTCATCCCACCGTACCCAACGACGAACTGCCCGCCCGCATTGCCGAAAACGACATCGGCCTCGCCCTAGAGCAAACCCATCCCCCCAGCCGCAACCTGACGATCACCAACAAGCTGTTTCAGTACCTCCAGGCGGGGTTAGCCATCATCGCCACCGACACCGCAGGGCAGCGGGA
>CAZWNR010000034.1:0-14968 GCA_964635665.1 uncultured bacterium
AGTCCATTGATTGATTAGGAAGAAGAGCGCTCCTCGCATGAGGGGCGCTTTTTGCGGTGTTACTGATTCAAGGCACAAAGCGGAGCTTTTAAGCCTTGTGTCTTCGTGCGGAGCTTTTAAGCCTTGTGTCTTCGTTCAGAATTTCACCAAATCATACGGCTATTCAGTAACCTCCTTTTTTCTTATTAACCCGAGACATAGACTGTTGGCTCCTTGGCCGTTTTTCATTAAGGACAGATGTTTCTCTGTCTGTCTTCCCTACCGAAACGGAACGTCTGTGCTAGATTGGGCGTAACTAGCTGCAAAACCAATTCCCATGACTATTGCAAAGCGAGGACTGATGTTAGGTGCAACTGCTCTGGCTGTAGCTGCTGTCACCGTAACCGGGGCCGGCATCCATCTGTCTCAAAGTAAAGCCTTCTTTGAGGAAAGCCCCAAGGAACTGATTGATGAGGTTTGGCAGCTGATCGACCGCAACTATGTAGATGCCACCTTCAATCAGGTGGATTGGGATGCGGTGCGAACCGAGTATTTGGGCCGAGAGTATGCCAGCCAGGAAGAAGCCTACGTTGCCGTTCGGGAGATGTTGGAACGGCTCGAGGATCCCTACACTCGATTTATGGATCCCGAAGAGTTCCGCAACATGCAGATTGATACCTCTGGGGAATTGACCGGGGTCGGCATTCAGATCTCCCAGGACGAGGAGACTAAGGAAATTGTGGTGGTTGCACCCATCGAAGATACCCCAGCCTTTGAGGCAGGCATTCGCTCCAAGGATGTCATCTTGGCCATTGATGGGGAACCCACCGAAGGGATGGAGTTGAATGATGCAGTTAGTCGCATTCGCGGGCCAGTAGATTCTGAGGTAATGCTGACGATCCGACGGGGGGAAGACATTCTAGAGGTGCCCATTGTTCGCGCCCGCATTGAAATTCATCCCGTACGCTACGATGTGCAGACTGGCCCAGAAGGCCCCGTTGGCTATATTCGGCTCACTCAGTTTAGTGCGAACGCCGCCAGTGAAATGAGTGAGGCCATCCAAGATTTAGAGTCTCAAAACGTCACGGGATACATTCTGGATCTCCGCTCTAACCCCGGTGGATTGCTTTATTCCAGCATTGATATTGCCCAGATGTGGCTCAACGAAGGCACGATTGTCTCTACCGTCAATCGCCAGGGTGTTGTAGACGAGGAAGTGGCTAGCAGTAGAGCCCTGACGACGCGACCGCTAGTGGTGCTAGTAGATGGCGGCTCGGCAAGTGCTAGCGAAATTCTGTCTGGAGCACTGCAAGATAACCAGCGGGCAGTGCTTGTTGGTAGCCGTACCTTTGGTAAGGGCTTGGTACAGTCGGTGCGTAGCCTCGCTGACGGTTCTGGAGTGGCGGTGACGGTGGCCAAGTACCTCACACCTAGTGGTCGAGATATCAACAAACACGGTATTGACCCTGATATCCCCGTTGAACTGACGGAGGAACAGCGAGAACTACTCGCCTCGGATCGAGAGTTGATTGGCACAGCGGATGATCCCCAGTATGCAGAGGCCCTAAACGTCCTGACCCAGGAAATTCAAGAAGCCCGGCGGGGAGACAGCGTGACCTCTGCACCAGCGAACTAGACACCTGGTCTCAGGTCTAATCCGCTGGGTTAGGCGATGCCTAAGGAATAGGAAAGGGCTTACTGTCAAGCGCATTGTCCGCAAGGGGTAAGCCTATTTAGGCTATCCTTTTTCTGTAGGTGAGATAAATTAGTTGTGCAACCTGATGATTGTTTGAGCTAGGTGAGCGATGAGTTCAGTTTTTGATGGCGTTGATGCTCAGGCGGTGCTGCTGATTGCGGCGGTAGTCGTTGTGGTTCTGGCGTTTCGGCTACTCTTTCAGGTCTTAAAGGTGGGCACTGGCTCCATCCTAGGCATCATAGCGATTGTTTTGGGACTACAGTATTTGTTTGGCATTGCCCCCAAGCAGTTGTGGTTTGAGGTGAGCCATCTACCGCAGATGGCGATGCGCTTTGTGCAAAGCTTGAGTTAATGATTAAGCAGGAGAAGGATTGGTGAGCTGATGATGCGTCGTTCGTGATCTATCGTTACATCCATGGCGGACAAAGGGCCCAGATTGTTGTCTGCCGCTGTTTTTATGACAGGTAGAATTTTCTGGCTAAATTAGGACATCGGGCTTTTTCGTTTCGTCCCGACGCCATTCTGCTAGGACGAGCAACTCATCCAAGAGGGCTAGCTACAAAAGCTCCTCCATTAGCCCTGTCCTAGATCCACAGCCTCTTCCGAGTCTCAACAGGCGAGAACCTAGCAAGTCTATGGCTCTGCCCGCTCGCTGGCGGTCATGGGAGAGATTTCGGTGGTCACCAGCACCCGTTCCGCTGTCTCTTGGCGACGGCTACGCAGAGCGTCTAGGGCTTCTTTAACCACCACTGCGGCGGGTACGGCCACAATCACCCCGAGCAGACCGCCGACCCTAGCCCCAGACAGGATGGCAATGAACACCCAAAAGGGATTGAGGCCCGTAACGCTGCCCAGCACCCTAGGGGCCAGACCGTTTTCCACCACCTGCTGCACAATCACCGAGCCAATCAGCATGGGTATAGCAATTTTGATGTCTCGCAGGGCCACCAGCAGCGTGGTCAGCACGACGCCCACGGTGCCGCCAAAGGGAATCAGGGCCAGCAGACCCACGGTGAGGCCAAACAGCGACCCAAAGGGCACGTTCAGCAGACTATAGATCACGGTGAGAGCCGCCCCTAGGCAACTGGCAACAATGAGTTGACCTAAAAAATAATTGCGAAAGCTAGACCGCAGGGTTTCTGAAAAGGGCCGCTGGACAGGGGCAGGCAGCAACCCAACGAGACTGCCCCACACCTCTTCTCCGTGTTGTAGCAGGTAGAAGGTCAGCACCACCGTCAGCACCACATCCAGCAGTTTGTTGGCGGTGAAGAAAGCGACGTTCAGGGTGAGGTTGAGGGCTTCCCCAGCGATGGTTTGAATTTCCCGCCGCAGCCGATCTGTGGTTTGGGTAATCAGGCCATCCAGGTTGATCGGCCAGTTCCACTCGGCAAATTTGCTGTCTAGCATCATTAATTGCACCTTGCCGGAATCGAACCATTCCGGTAGACGGCCCACCAATTGCTGTCCTTGATCGACCACAAAGGGCACCACCGTTAGTGCCAGGGCAGCAAACCCCACTAGGGCAAATACCAGAACCAAAATGGCCGCTAAGCCCCGCTTCAACCCCGCCCGCTCTAGACTGGCCATAGGATAGCTGAGCAGGAAAGCGAGCAGGGCAGCAATCAACACCGTGACCGCAATGGAGCGAAAATAGCCAAAAATAATGGCAATAGCCCAAATATTCAGTACCAATAGCGGTGTGGCCAACATCACCGCCGCCGATTGCGCAACGGGGTTAAGCTGACTCCACCAGCGGGTTAGCCAACTCCGGGTTTCGGGCGACTGGGCAGCGGCAGAGGGGGCGTCCGTCTGAATCATGGTGGCTACACAGAGGCGATCAAGGGGGTGCAGACCTATCCTAAGCTTAGACCCCAGGAAAGCCAAGGAGATTCTCATCGCAGACACCGGGAGCAGCATGGATAGGTTGACATGGATCCCTACCGCCACCGTCTAGGAAACCGAACCTGCCCCAGGCGCTAGGTTTGTTACCCTTGAGCTAGTGTCATAGGCTACCCTTAGTCCGACGGTTTTTGGGGCTTGGTCTGGGAGCGTGATGGATTGCGCGTCTTCATTCAATCGCTCAGCTTTAATCGCCCAGTAAGAATCAAGATCCACACCCCATGGTTAGACCGTTTAGACTAGACAACCTAGACAGCTCATTCGGTAGTTAGGAGGACGATTATGGCGGCTACTGGCTTCAAAGACTACTACGCCGTATTGGGGGTCGGTAGAACCGCCGGGGTGGATGAGATTAAGCAATCCTTTCGGAAATTGGCCCGCAAGTATCACCCCGACGTGAACCCTGACGACAAAAATGCCGAGGCCCGCTTCAAGGAGGTGAGCGAAGCCTACGAGGTGCTGTCTGACCCCGATAAGCGCAAAAAATACGATCAGTTTGGCCAATATTGGCAGCAGGCCGAGCGGGCCGGGGCCGGGGCCGGGGCGGGCTACGGCACTCCTGGCGACTTCGGCGGCTTCGACTTCAGCAACTACGGCAGCTTCGACGAATTTATTAACGAGTTGCTGGGTCGTTTTGGCAACTCAGCGGCGGGTGGCCCTCGCCCCCGTAGCTATCCCTACGGCAGCCCCAGCGGGTTTGGCGGCCCTGGAGCCGGGTTTGACCCCACCATGGCGGCCCAATCCTTCGACCAAGAGGCGAACATTAACCTCACCTTCAGCGAAGCCTTCCACGGCACCCAAAAGCGTCTGCGCATCGGCAGCGATGAGGTGGAGGTGCGCATTCCCCCCGGTGCCAAGCAGGGCAGCAAGGTGCGCCTGAAGGGCAAAGGCCAGATGAACCCCTACAGCAAACAGCGGGGCGATGTGTATCTGGTGGTGCAGCTCAGCCCCCACGCCCTGTTCAAATTTGAGGGGGACAACCTCGTCTGCGAACTGCCCATCACCCCCGACGAGGCCGTGCTGGGCGGCAAAATTGACGTGCCCACCCCCGATGGCCCCGTCACTATGAATCTGCCCGCTGGCATCAAATCTGGCCAAACCCTGCGGCTGCGAGGCAAGGGCTGGCCCAGCCCCAAGGGCAACCGAGGCGATCAATTGGTGACCGTGGTGATCACGCCCCCCACCCAACTCAGCGATGACCTCCGCCAGCTCTACGAAAAAATCCGTGACCTGCGCCGCGACAGCCCTCGCCAAGCCCTGGTGAACACTCGCCTGTAGCGCTGTAGGTTGGGGCGCAAAGCAAGGCCTAACTTCGGTCTAATCTCTGATGTGGGGTTCTGTTATCGCGACACCCAGCCTAATCCGCTGGTGTGGCCAGGCCGCTATCCCGGGCAAACCGGCGGCATTGGCCTTCTAAAGTTGAATTGCTGATTTTACGCTGACCGAAGCCCTAGTTTAGCTAGCCCTCCAGCAAACTTCATGCCTTAACCAGCTAGTGCTATTTAAGACGATCACTTTGCTTACGTTTCATCTCTAACTCAAGCAATTCAATCAAGTCACTCATAGAAAGCATCCCTCGTCTGCAAAGCTCAGGCACAGGTCAAAAGAATCGTCTTTATGGCTGCTGTAGGCACTGACATCTTTCTAGAGGCTAATATGATTGGATTTTATCGGTTTTTCAAAGTTTTAATGACTACCGGATTGATGGTTGTCCTGTCATCGGTCATCATGCTGAGTTCCTTCCCTGAAGCAGGTTGGGCTATTCCGTTATCAACGTCCAGTCTTAATCAGCCCCATACTTTAGTGGCAACCTTCAACCAGGCTAAAGCAACAGCGAAGAAGCTTGAAGGTAGAGTCCAGGAAGGCATGGGTAATATGACTGGCGATCTCAATACCCAGGCCGAGGGAAAAGCTAAGCAGTTTGACGCCAATACTCAAGAGGCCATTCTTGAAAGCATGGACAATCCTAGCTATCAACCTGATAGACAAGGCTTGAGTAAGCGCGACCGTGAGGCGGTGAAAGATCTAGGACAAGATGTGAGTGATGAGTTTAATCAAACCCAAGGCCCTGATTAGCCCCTAGCTCTAACTAGATAGCCTCAATGCGGGTGCAGTGGATTGGCGCTGCATCCGTAAGCCCGATCAGAAGAAAGAATCCTAAGCCTTGAGGAAGCGCCCAGAAAACGCCCAGACAAACGCCCGGACAAACGCCTAGAGTTGTCCTTGCCATGGGATGGTTTGTTCCGCAGAGCTATTGCCCAGGGAGCGCAGGGCGGTGATTTCCAACTGAGCGTAGGTGCCGGGACGCAGGGATCGGGCATCGATGGGCAGTTGCCCTAGGGCTAACTCAAACCGATTATTGGTCAACGACACCACCTCTGGCGGCAGGATGTCCTCGTAGACGGTGGTGTAGCGGGGGCGGCGGCTATCCGCTAGGTTGTCGGTGGTGGTTCTCAGGGTGACGCGAAATTGGGTGTCCACAAAGGCCGACTCGCCGCCTAAGTCCAGCACCACTGCCCGTAGGTTAGGGCCTTGGCCCTGGGTTCCGCCCCAGGCCAACCGAGTTACATCCTGGCGACGGGCGGCTCGGTTGATCGTGAGGGTCATCCCATTGCCCTCGATTTGGGTGCTGTAGTCGGCCCATAGGTTCTCTGAAAACGTGGCCGCTAGGGTGCCATCGGGCTGAATCTCGGCGGTGACATTTTCCGCCGCAAAGAGGCTAATGGGCCTTGCCGCCTGCCAGTTGAGCTGCACCATACTCTCCACCCGCCCGGTGTAAATCTGGTAGCTGTCTCGCACCTGCGAACCGATGGCCAGCAGGGCATTGGCCCCGGTGCGGGTTTCCCACAGGTTGCGCGACAGGGCGAAGGGCTGCGCGGCAAAGGTAGTCAATTGGGCCGTTTGGGACGGATTTTCCGGCTGGAGCGGCTCAAGCTGATTCACTAGCCACAGTTGCCCATCCTCCCCAGTGCGGCCATCGGAGCCGTTGAGTCCTGAGTCGCCATCGTCACCGTCCTCGCATTCGTAGCGGCGGGTTTCGCAGCGATAGTCGCTCTGTCCTGGCGTGCCTGTGCAGGTTTGCCGCTCCCACCGATACACCCGACAGCGACACCCTAGGGTGCCCTGTCCACCCCGTCCCCCTCGTCCCCCCTGACCACCGATGGAGGTGACGGAAAGGCGCTGAAGCTTGGCCAAGTCTTGATAGTAAACCGTAAGATCGCCGCCATTGCCGCCGTTGCCACCCCGTCCGCCGTTGCCCCCATCGCCACCGTGCGCCGCTTGCAGATCGTAGCTCACATCCCTAGGCTGGCTTTCGCAGCGAGAACGGTAGCCCGCTTCGCCAGATTCCCCCTCTTCCCCCGCCGTGCCAGAGAGGATGAAGCTGGCTGGGTTGCCATCGGCGGTCACATTAGCGGCGATTCCGGGCTGCCCATCCTGGCCTGGTCGCCCGTCTCGCCCAGATTCCCCATCGCGCCCAAAGGTTCGAATCTCGTTGGCCCAGGCCATCATCGTGCAGCCATTTAGGCTAGGCAGCGGCAGAGCCATCGCCCCACCGATCAACAGCATGGGTAAAGCCAGTGTAAACGCCCGTTTCACAGGGAATCCTCCGGTTGAGACAGGTGGCTCTATGCTATCCAGACCGCCCCCGTGATGATGGGGGACTGTGCCAGATTCCTAGGCTATCTTAGGAAAACCGTTGGCATCCTCCATGGCCACCCTCATTCTGGTGATTGCCACCGGGCTTGATGGCCTCCATCAACGGCAACACCCTGTCCCACACAGCGAAAAGGTGGGATAGCACTTGACGTAAAACAGGATGTAGATCGGTTTGTCTTCGACGCTCACGAGGCGAGGCTTGCGACCACTGACCACCGACCCCGCTCTCGGCTGCTGGCGACGACGGGGGATAGGCGCTTCGGCCAGGGCTTCGGCAAACGAGGGTCAGGTCTATTTCAATCATGATCTCGCCTTGGCACAACAGGTCTAACTCGGTGCGGCGTTGGGGCCAAAGTGACCCATGTCTCCCAAGTTGGCGGAACGGATATCCATGCGACATTCTGCTACCCGAAGAACTTGAGTCGGGCAAGGAGGCGGATGAATCTCCGTTCGTGTTCGCCAAAGCTTTGTAACGAGGTATACGGAGTTATCGATCAATTTGTAATCCACTAAAAACACGGCTGATAACAATGGGGCATACCCAGGCTGAATTGAAAAAACCGATCCCCAACCCGTCCAACCGTAGGGGTCAGAGCGCTTCGCCCACTGATACCGGGGATAAACGTACTGAGTTTAGCTATGTCTAAAATTTCGATATTCCTGTGAGCCAATTTTCCTCGTTTTTAGATGCGGCTCGATTGGTGCACGACTTGCAGCAGGTCAAGGAGATTGCCCAGTCCATTAGCGGCCAGCTTGATCCAACCCAGATTGCCCACCGAGTGACTGATGCCTTGGTCCAGCGGTTTGGCTGTGCCTTTGCTCGCATCTGGTTATTGGAGCCGAATCAGGTCATGCTGCGCTTAGTGGCTTCCTCAGGGCTTTATAGCCACACCAACGGATCCTTTGCTCGGGTGCCCATGGGGGCCTATAAGGTGGGAAAAATTGCCCAAAATCAGGTGCCGTTTCTCAGTAATCACCTATCGGAGGAGGCTTGGGTCAAAGATCGCCAATGGGCGCTGGATAATCACATTCAGGGCTTTGCGGGCTATCCCCTAGTGGTAAAGGATAGAGTTCTGGGCGTTCTGGCGAGTTTTCGTCATGGCCCTTTCGAGCCAGAGTTTCTAGAGGTATTACAGGTGCTGTGCATGACCGTCACCGTGGCTCTGGATGCGGCCATGGCGACGGCCTCAGCGCCTAGGAACTCTGGATTGCAAACCGCATCGCTCTCGGATCAACTGGCTCACCTCCTGGGGGATAGTCCGTTTACCCTAGTGGGCACCGAGCGTCCCCTGAGACCGATGGTGGCCCAACTCCTGCGACAGGTCGTAGAAGCCGTCAAGCCGTTGAACTGTCGCTATTGTCGCCTCACCTATACTCCCCACACGGTATATCTTGAGGCGCTTACCGATGAGGAATCCAGCTTGATCCTTGAGGGTGAGGAAAGGAGAGAGCACCTGCACGGGAGGCTCAGTGAGTCTCTTTTTGCCGATATTAGGCATGGGGTGATCTGTTTAGGGGGGAGTTTTGAGGTTCGAGCCGTCGTACAGCGGCAAGCCTCTCAACTGTCTGTGATGCTCCCTGCGGCCCAATATCCCATTGTGGTGCAGGTACAATGTCGCCAACCGCTCATTTACCAGGGCGTTGTTCACCTCGTTGCCCAAGCTGGATTTTGGGTGGCAGACGGGGAGTCTTCGGCTATGGTGCGGATTACGGATGACCCGGCATGGCTAGGAAATCTCCCCGTGGTGTGGGTCAACCAGGACAAGGGCAGTATTCCGGCTGGCGTTGTCGCCGTGATGGACGTTAGGAGTACGGCGGAGGATCTACGCGCTCTCATTCACCAAGCCCTACAAGATCCTGGGGAACGCCATCAAGACGCTGTGCCGCTCCTTTCGGAGCGTGAACGACAGGTGATGGCTTTACTGGCTGATGGACAGCGTGACCGCGCTATTGCCCAAGCCCTATTTATTAGCGAAAGCACGGTTAAGTTTCATATCAACAATAGCTTGGCCAAACTAAAAGCCAAAAACCGTTATCAAGGCGTCTACCAAGCAGTCGTCCAAGGGTGGATTTAAAGGAATCGCAGGGGTTAGATCACGATCCCAAGGCCATATCATTGATGACCTCTAGCAGTGGTGACCGATCAAGTAAGGACTTCGTTGAATGTTTTCGACGCTCTGTCATAACAATGCGATCTGCCACATAGTAAGCATCGCGGGCAATGCCAGAAAATCGCCCAGAACCCCAGGTATAGAGCCAGGGCAACCCTAGAAAATAAAAGCCTTCCACGGCAGTAATACCGCGATCATGCCCTGGGTATCCTTGGCCATTAAAGACGGGCACATCAACCCAACTGAAGTCCATATTGTAGCCAATAGCCCAAATTACGGTTGTGATATTGGCGGCAGCGAGATCCAGCGAAGTGATCGTTTCTTGAGGTATCCAAACCGGCTCATAGGGTGGATCAAGGGGAGCCTCTATCGCCTGTTTGCTAATGAACTGATCAATAGTGCGTTTAATACTTTCGGCTACAGCATCCGCCTGATCAAGGTTGTGCTGAAGGCTGTTATCAAACCGGAGGTGGCCATTTTCCACCGCCGTTAATCGTCCGTAGAGCTTCATCCCTTCGAGGGCAAAACGGCGTAAATCAATGTCTCGTCCCCCATCGCGACCCGTGAGATAGTGGTTTGTTTTGTAGCGAACCGCCTCCCTTTGGGGATGTTTATCAATGGGGATATCGTAGTAACCCATCTGTTCTAGCCAGTCCACGACATCCCGGCCCCGATATCGCCGGGGAGAACGGGGAGCCCCTCCAACACAGAGATGAACCTGCCGACCCGCTAGGTGAAGATCCTCAGCAATTTGACAGCCAGATTGCCCTGTTCCTACGATGAGTACCTCACCTTCAGGAAGTTGCTCAGGGCTTTTATATTGTGAGGACGAAAGTTGAGTCATCGTTGCGGGTAAACGCCCCGCATAGGCCGGAATTTTGGGCCGATGATATCCGCCCGTGGCAATCACCACTTGATTAGCGGTGAACTCTCCAGCGGAGGTGTTGAGATAAAACTTATCGCTTCCTTCCATCCGCACTCTGGAAACCGTTACCCCTTCCTGTACAGGGGCATTAAAGTGGCGGGCATAGGCCTCAATGTATTGCACAATTTCGTCCTTGGCCATAAACCCGTGGGGATCGTTGCCTGGGTAGGGAAACCCCGGTAACTGGCATTGCCAATTGGGCGTCACTAAGCAGAATGAATCCCAGCGTTGATTACGCCAAGCATGGCCGATTCGATGTTTTTCCAGGACGATATGATCGATTCCCCGCTCCTTCAGACAATAGCTGATGGAGAGCCCCGCTTGCCCTCCGCCCACAATCATGACGGTGTGATGCTGCATAGTGTTTAATCTCGACCATCCCCAGTGAATTCGTCGTTGGCGTAGGGATTGCAATTAAACTATGCGGTTTAGAATCGGATTCTTGTAGCTTGCAGCACAAAATAGGCGTAACTATGGCTATGACTAGGGCTGCTGCTGGTCAAGACGACCAGGATCAACTCTTTGGGGTTCCTTGTCGATTTCTTTGTCAGGATATGCCTACCAATTAGCGAGAACAACCCTATCACTTTCGACAGGTATGCCCCACGTTTCCGAGATTCTGCTCGGTTGCGCCCAGGCTTCCCTAGCACTATTCACAGATCCCACAACTTTGTTGCTTGCGATACAGGTTGCAACGTTACGGAATTTTAAGGTACTACCTAACAGCGGATCAGCTTTAAAAGGCTAGGTTCAAAAGTCAGATACAGGGATGATTTGGTAAAAATAATTTTCCTTGATCCAGGCTTGATCATAACTTGTTGGTTTTTGAGGACACCTGTAATGCCTGAGGTTACCATTCCTGCCCACAAGGCGGGTGATTTTTTGGTGGACTACGAAGAAAAAGTTTTTCCGGATGTACAAGCGGATCCGGGAGAGAAAGCCCTAGTTACCTTTCATACGGTAGCCTTTGAGGGATCGATTGGCTTAGTGAATCTATTGCAGGCTACTCGCCTAATTCGGAAAGGATTTGAGACGTCTGTTCTGCTCTACGGGCCTGGAGTAACGCTGGGGGTGCAGCGTGGTTTTCCAAAATTAGGAGACGAAGCATTTCCAGGGCACCAAGCCATGAATAATCAGTTGATTAAAATCATGGAAGAGGGTGGCAAAATCTATGCCTGTCGGTTTGCCTTGCAAGCACTCTATGGCCATGGTGAACCTTCTTTGATTCCCGGCATTCGGCCTATTAACCCCCTCGATGTGATGGACTTAATCCTTCTACATCGCAAGGAAGGGGCTTTCATCCTCAACACCTGGACTCTCTAGTTGAGGGAGCCGAGGCGAGCCATTTTCTTGCTTCGGCTCCATTTTATGGAGTCATTCATCGAATCGTTTAATCTCTAAGAATCCACAGAAAATTACCACCAATCTTGGGCTAGATATAGTAGATTGAAAACCAGATCTGCTGTATTAGCTCTGACAACCTAACACAACCTCAAAAGTCTTGGACATCCCATAGGCTGGATAACATAATCGCCTAAAAAAGCAAGCCCTAAATTAGTAAGGGTTGGGTGTAGCAAACCGAGTACCAGCCTACTTCGGAAATTTGTCGGGCAATCCGTTTCAACCGAATTATAGCGGTTCTCGGTTCAGTGAGATACAGCTTTTGGGGCTTTAGATCCCCCCAGGTTCTATCTGTAGTCGATTCATCTTGTACCCCCCTTAATAAGGGGGGATGGGGGGATGGGGGGATCTTCACGGTGCACCTCATTCAAGTGAAACTCGCTATAGGTTGACGATGACTTTCGTAAATATTTTTTAGATTAAATCATGTGACTTCAAACGAAGATGATCCTTTCGATCATCGTTCTGGGATTTATTTTGGCAGAACTGAGAGTATTTTCATGGATTACAGCAAGGTTGTTCGGGCAGCGGCGGTTCAAATTAGTCCGGTGCTGCATAGTCGCGAGGGAACCACAGAAAAAGTTCTAGCAGCCATTGCGGCGGCGGCCAAGGAAGGCAGTCATCTTATCGTCTTCCCGGAAACCTTTGTCCCTTACTATCCCTATTTCTCCTTTGTAACGCCGCCCGTTTTGATGGGCAAGGCCCACATGACTCTCTACGAGGAGGCTGTGACCGTACCTGGGCCTGTGGTGGATGCGGTGTCGCGGGCCGCTCGCTCCTACAGCATGGTGATTGTGTTAGGAGTCACAGAACGGGATGCGGGCTCCCTTTATAACACTCAACTGGTGTTTGATGCAGATGGCCGTCTTGCCCTGAAACGGCGCAAAATCACGCCGACCTACCATGAACGCATGGTCTGGGGGCAAGGGGATGGGACGGGCTTAACGGTGGTGGATACCCAGGTGGGTCGTTTGGGCAGTCTAGCCTGTTGGGAGCACTATAATCCCTTGGCCCGCTTTGCGTTGATGGCCCAGTACGAGCAAATTCATTGTGGGCAGTTTCCTGGTTCTATGGTGGGTCAAATCTTTAGCGACCAAATGGAAGTGACCATGCGCCACCATGCCCTAGAGTCTGGCTGTTTTGTGGTGAATGCGACGGGCTGGCTAACGGCGGAACAAAAAGCACAGATTACGCCAGATGCGGCTCTGCACAACGCTCTCAGTGGTGGTTGCTATACCGCCATTATTAGTCCTGAGGGGGTTCCCTTGGCCGACCCCATCATTGAAGGCGAGGGCATGGTGATTGCCGATCTCGACTTTTCCCTGATTACCAAGCGCAAACGCATGATGGATGCCATCGGTCACTATGCCCGTCCAGATTTGCTGAAGCTGCGGCTGAACCAATCGCCTTGGTCGTTGCTGGAAACGGTGTCGCCGGAGCGAGATCGCGATTCTATAGTCTCTCCCACCCCCCCGCAGGCGGCTGAGACCGAACTATCCCTCTAAAGTACCATCCAACGTCACCTCAACGTCACCACCTCCTCCTGCTATGAATCCCAAACATCTCCTAACAGAATTGCAGACCCGTGGATTGCAGATTGTCGATGAGTCGATGGGAGCCCAAGGCCGCCGGGGGGGCGCTGGCCCCTCCGACCATAAAGCCTTAACCATCGATGGTCGAACCATTATGGTGCCGATCTACACCGGAACCGCCGCTAGCTCGCCCTATGGGATCACCAATCTAGGGGAGGCCAATCAGGCCATCCTGACCTATCAGGATCAGCCCGTAGCCACCGTTGAATTTCCGCACCAGCCCCGGTTTTATAGCTTAACCACGACCGATGGAGTGCCCTACTGGAAAATTGCCCTGCTCCATAGCAAGAATGTTTTAGCGACGACGGTGCTGCAAACCTGTATGCGCTATCGGGATGCCTCCACAGCTTGCCAGTTTTGTGCCATTGAAAAATCCCTTGATCAGGGGCGTACCCTAGCACGTAAAACCCCGGAACAGTTGGCGGAGGTGGCCGAGGCAGCCGTGCAGTTGGATGGCGTGCAACACATGATCATGACCACCGGGACGCCCAATACGTCGGATCGAGGGGCCGCTTACCTGGCAGAATGTGCGCGAGTCGTAAAGCAGCGGGTGAATCTGCCTATCCAGGCCCAGTGCGAGCCTCCGGCAGATTTTGTCTGGTTTGAGACCATGCGACAGGCTGGCATTGACAGCCTAGGAATGCACCTAGAGGCCGCAGACCCAGCGGTACGAGCCCGCATTATGCCCGGTAAGGCAGAAGTGCCCCTATCAAAGTACTTTGAGGCCTTTGAGGCGGCGGTGCAGGTGTTTGGGTGGGGCCAAGTGACGACCTACCTGCTAGCGGGTTTAGGGGATTCCCTCGAAACCCTGGTTTCCACATCGGAGCGGCTGATCGCGATGGGGGTCTATCCGTTTATCGTGCCCTTTGTGCCCATTACCGATACACCCCTAGCCCAGCATCCGGCACCCAGCGTGTCGTTTATGACGGCGGTGTATGAACAGGTGGGCCAGCGCCTCAAGCAAGCGGGGATGACAGCGGCGGCCATGAAGGCAGGCTGTGCCAAATGTGGAGCCTGTTCTGCCATGGCGGCGTTTGAGGAGCCGATTGACTCACCGATGGCGGCAGCCTTAGTTGACCGTTGAAACCGGATCGCAGCAGCACTGTATAGAAGGTATCCACTATGTCCTTACCTCGATATACCTTTGATCTAGCCCAAACTCCCCAAGATTTAAGAGCCTATTTCCAGCTTCGGCGGGCCATTTTTTGTGAGGAGCAGGGGCTTTTTTCCGAAGACGATAGGGATGAGCTGGACAATATCGCCTATCCCATCATTGCCATTGAGCAGGATATTCTAGCGGGGCGGCAGGTCGTGGGCATCGTGCGCATTTACGAGGCAGAGCATCGCCTGTGGTATGGGGGGCGACTCGGGGTTCATCCTCGCTATCGGCGCGTCGGACGCATCGGCAAAGGCTTAATTCAGAAGGCCGTAACAACGGCCCATGGCTGGGGTTGTGATCGCTTCTTGGCCACGGTGCAAGCCCAGAATGTAAGATTCTTTCAGCGGCTGCACTGGACATCACTTCAGGAGATAGATATCTGCGGCCATCCCCACCACCTGATGGAAGCGGATTTGGCCTTCTATCCCCCCGGCAACGAAGTTCGATGGGTTGCGACTGAGCGTGGACTAAAAGTGTCCTAGCTGTTCCAAGTTTCCCTGTGATGACACCCCTATGCCTGAAGTACGCTTCCAAATTCAGTGGCCCGAT
>CAZWNR010000035.1:0-14883 GCA_964635665.1 uncultured bacterium
TCCACCGCCAGCCCTGATCCTGTCACTCAGCCAAACGTTCCTCCTGCGTCCATCCCCCCATCGGCCCCTAGTCCTGCCGCCGATTCCCCCCTGGAGCAGCCCGCCCTTCTTCCTGATCCCATCTCCCCGGTTCCTTCGGCCCCTACTCCAGAACCGACCTTTCACCCGTCGCCTGTCACCCCCGCTCCTCCTACCGCTGCCGGGGGCCAACTCGTACCCCTAGGGATCAGCGCCACCCCCTACGGTAGCGATTGGCCTGATGCCCCGCCCCAGCTGTTGAGCACCGCCGAGATTGCCCTAGCGCCCTGGCTAACGGGCTGTGGCGTCACCGATTTGGGCATGATTGCTAGTCCGGGCACAACAATGCGAATTCAGATTCGGGTGCGGGTGGAGATTGACGGCACCATCTCAGCGGCCTACGTGGATACCAGCAGTGGCAACCCCGCCCTAGACAACCTGTTAAGCTGCATAGGACAGCGGCAACTGAGACTGGCTCCGGCCACGGCGGCAGGGCAGCCGATGATGACCGATGCCTACCAGGTTGAGGTGCAGGTGCAGTTCTAAGCAGGAGCCACTGGTTGACCAGAAACCGAGCAAAAACCCTGGGGTAAGAAGCAGCATGACGTGGGACGCGATTGTGGTTGGGGCTGGGCTGAGTGGCATTACCGCCGCCCAGCGGTTGTCCCAGGCGGGATATCGGGTGTTGGTGCTGGATAAATCACGGGGGCTGGGGGGGCGCATGGCCACCCGGCGGGTGGCGTGGCCCGATGCCTCCGACCCACTGGCAGACTCGGTGACGGTACCCATTGACCATGGCTGCCGATTTATTCAGCCTGGGGGAGCACTGAAGGCAGACTGGCTAGCAGATTGGCTGGCCCAAGGACTTTTGCAACCCTGGCAGCCCACGGAATTTGACCTGGGGGCCGATGGACAGTGGCAGCCCCGCGCTCAGTCCTCTGACCCAGGCCCGTACTACGTGGCCCCCCAGGGCATGAACACCCTCGCCAAGGCCCTGGCAACGGGGCTATCGATTCAGCGCCAGGGTCGAGTAACCCAGGTGATGCCCGCCGATCAGGGCTGGCGGGTAGATTGGGTCTCTGGGGCCGAGGAAGCCTTGGCGGAACCGCTGGAGGCGCGATCTGTGGTGCTGGCCTTGCCTGCGGCCCAGATTGTTCCCCTGGTGGCGGCGGCTCAGTATCCTGCTCTGGAACCTTTTCTAGCGGCGGCTGAGGCGGTCACCTTCGACCCCGTGATTACCGTGATGGCGGGCTATGCTCCAACGGCCCCAACGCACCTGACAGCACCAAATCCCGCAGGGTGGATGGGGTGGGGGCAGGGCCATCCGGTGCTGCGCTGGATCGCTTTAGACAGCGGCAAACGTCCTGCCCCACCCTATCCGGTGGTGGTCGCCCACAGCACGGCCTCCTTTGCCCAGACTCACTTCGAGGCCGAGAGCCTCCCCCAAGTTGGGCAGCTCATCCTGGATCACGCCGCCCAATCCTTGGGGGCTTGGCTGGGGCAACCCGACTGGATGCAGGTTCACCGCTGGCGCTACGGCTTTGTAAAAAAATCACACCCTACCGAGATCCTGGTCACCGAAGCAGTGTCGACCTTAGTAGGGTGTGGAGATTGGTGTGCTGGAATGGGGGCAGGGGAAGCGCTGCGTTCTGGAAACGCCGCCGCCCAACACATTATCCAGAACCTAGGGATTCAAATCCTAGAGTCATAGATTACGGGGGTTCTCGATAGCGGGAAATGCACCGTTACTGAGTTCTAGATCCCCCAGTGCTTAGCTATCAGGTTTCACTCCGTCCCCCCCATATCAAGGGGGCAAGGGGGATCGTCGCCATGTATTTCACTCAAGTGAAATCCGCTATCGAAGGACTAAGCTTAGTAAGCCTCAAAGCTAAAACCCAGGGGTAATCTAACCTTGCGTAACCCAGACCTTAGGGAAAGACGAAACCTAACATCTAGAGGCTAGCCGCAGAGTAGTCGCTACCTTCTTTGTTGGCGTTGTCGCCGCCGTCCTCATCGGCTCCTCGGTTGTTCCGCTTAAAGAAACGCTGACCCCCAGAGCGCTTTTTGCGGAACTTACGGGCGTAGGCTTGGTTTCGCAGAGCTTTTTCTTTCTTGGGATTGCGACGCTTCGACATTATTCATTAACCTCAGACAACAGGGCAGCCGTGATCGGAATTAGAAGGCACTCAAGGAAAGAAGTGTTTAGCCAGACCCCACGAAACCCTGAGATGTTAGGGCGTTATGTTTCGTGGCAATGCCTAGAGCCTGGACGATCTGCCCGAGTAGAAGCCAGGGAATCACCCATCACATGACCAGAGGTTAACTCTAACACATCTCTGCAAACCACCCAGGTGATTCCGGCAAATCTCCAGAAAAAGGCTGGGATCCTGTTCAAACATCGATGGCGGCTTGGAAGGCATCCCAGGCAAGAATATCTTGCACCAGGGATTGATAGCCTAGGACGTTGGGGTGGAGGCCATCGGCAGAGAGACGGGCCTGCCACCAGGTTTCCCCTCGCCGCAGCCAAAGATCCAGGATGTCTAGGTAGGGAATGTTGTGGCTTTCGCAGACGAGGCGGGTGGACTCTTTGTAACGCCACTGCTCGCGTTGGGAGTAGTACAAGACCTCGGAAAAGGGCATGGCCGCTTCGTTGACGGGCACCATACCCACAAACAAAACGGGGCAAAACTGATGGGCCTCGTTTAGAAGTTCGGAGATGGTCTGTTCAAAGTCGTCAAAATCCGTGTAGTTGCGGCCTAGGGGGCGGCCCACCCTAGCCGAGTCGTTGGTGCCCACAGAAAGCACCAGTCGGTCGGGAAGGCGGTTGCGGATTTCCCCTCGGTGACGAAATTCGTGGGCTAGGCGGGTGTGTACCTGGCTAGCCCGATCCCCCCGTACCCCTAGGTTGTAGAAAACAGCCCCTGGGGTACCCGGTTCCATGGCCCGTCGCCGCAGTCGCTCGACCCAGCCGCCGCCCTCCGGGTCGCCATAGCCATAGACCAAACTATCGCCAACTACCACGACCTTCTGTGGATGGGTCAGCCTTGCTGGAAAGCCAGGGTGGGGCTGGGAAGGCGTGATGGGGGAGGAGGTGGCTACCATACAGAGATTCCCAAAACCGAGAACAGTAAAGATAACGGAGCCTCAAACGCTCCACTTGATTGACTAGGGCCAGCGGTCAGGTCATCCTCAAAGGCGACCTTCCTAGCCTAGCCAAACATAAATGTTTCAATAGTTTACGAGAGAACACGGTAGTTTACGAAGGAAGATAACGGCTGCAAAGGCTGAAGGAATCAGCGAAAGAGCGATTCTAGGCGGTTTGACACTCTAAAGCAAATCCAAAGTTTTGCCGATCCTTAAAGACTTGGGTTTTAGGATGCCATAGAGCGACATCCCTATTTTTTGGTCGTCGCATTAAATTCTGTTTCTTCCCCTCGCGCCTCCCCCGTGGAGATCGGCTATGCAACAAATCCCGGCCCCGTTTTGGACCCTGCTCATTGGGATTGTCGTCACCCTCGTTAGTCTGTGGTACGGGCAAAATAATCACCTTCTGCCTGTCCAAGCCTCGGAACAAGCGCCTCTGGTGGATGATTTTTTTAATGTCATGGTCACCATTGGCACAGCCCTGTTCATCGTGGTGCAGGGTGCGATCATCTATTCTTTGATTCGATTTCGCCGCCGCAAAGGGGATGATACCGACGGCCTCCCCATCGAAGGAAACCTGCCCCTAGAGGCCTTCTGGACGGCGATTCCCGCCATTATTGTGGTTGGGTTGGGCCTCTACAGCGTGGTGGTGTTTCAAGACATGGGTGGTTTTGCCCCCGGTGGTCACCACCACGGCGGCATGATGATGGCCCAAGCCCCCCAGAAAACCATGGTAGATGTGGGTTCTCCCATGATGGCCCAGGCCGGAGAAGATGGCAAAGACCGACAAGTCTATGGCTTTGGCGCATCGCCGATGGTGGAAGGCAACCTACCTGACCTCACGGTGAATGTCACGGGGATGCAGTACGCCTGGATTTTCCGCTACCCCGACACGGGCATTGTGGACGGTGAACTCCATGTCCCCATCGGTCAGGATGTGCAGTTGTTGATTGAAGCCCAGGACGTGATCCATTCCTTCTGGGTGCCCCAATTCCGCCTCAAGCAAGATGCCCTGCCCGGACAACCCGCCGAACTGCGCTTTGTGGCCACCAAGGAAGGTACCTATCCCGTCGTCTGTGCCGAACTCTGCGGCTCCTACCACGGAGCCATGAGAACCCAGGTAATCGTTCACTCCCAAGAAGACTACGCTGCCTGGGAAGCTAGCCGCATGGCCGAACTACCCGGTGCATCTGAAACCGTTGCCCTGAATCCCGCAACCCTTACCGATGCCGAATACCTAGCCCAAATCGCCCAAGATATCCCCATCGAAGCGGCCCAACTCGCCCAACTCGCCCAACCGTAGGGTGGGCACCGCCCACTATTACCCATCGGTTAAGCAAGCCACTCCCGCCCATTAAGAAACCCATAGGTTTGGTGAAACCCCACACCCGCCAATGACAAATCATCCCAACGGCAAAAGAACTTGATGGCAGGAATCCTTTATGTTGGGTGCCCCTAACGTTTTACCCAACCTACCGACCAACAACCAACAACCAGCAACCAATCCCGTACCCAGCCGTTTTTAACCAAACCCCTTTATGGCGCAAGCAGATCTTTCCTTGAATACTCCCGTGGCCCCGCACGGACATCCCGATAAGTGGAAGTGGTACCACTACTTCACGTTTAATGTAGATCACAAAGTGATTGGGATTCAGTATCTCGTCACCTCGTTTTTGTTTTATTTAGTCGGCGGCTTCATGGCCGTAATGCTGCGGACGGAACTGGCTACGCCGGATTCTGACTTCCTCAGCCCCGAACTCTACAACGCCTTTTTGACCAACCACGGCACGATCATGATCTTTCTGTGGATTGTGCCCGCCGCCATTGGGGGATTTGGCAATTACTTAATTCCCCTCATGATTGGGGCACGGGATATGGCCTTCCCCAAGCTCAATGCCATTGCATTTTGGCTGAATCCCCCCGCTGGAGCCTTGCTACTAGGCAGCTTCTACTTTGGTGGTGCCCAGGCTGGCTGGACCTCCTATCCGCCCCTAAGCGAAATTACCGCCAACGCCGCCCAAACCCTGTGGATCTTGGCCATTGTGCTAGTGGGAACTTCCTCCATTTTGGGTTCCGTCAACTTCTTGGTGACAATCTGGAAAATGCGCGTTCCCAGCATGAAGTGGGATCAAATTCCCCTATTCTGTTGGGCCATGGTAGCCACCTCTATCCTGGCGCTGTTTTCCACCCCCGTCCTTGCCGCTGGGCTGATTCTGTTGCTGTTTGATATCAACTTCGGAACCTCCTTCTTCAAGCCGGATGCGGGTGGCAACGTAGTAGTGTATCAGCACCTCTTTTGGTTCTATTCCCATCCAGCGGTGTATTTGATGATTCTGCCCATCTTCGGCATCATGTCGGAGGTGATCCCCGTCCATGCCCGTAAGCCAATTTTTGGCTATAAGGCCATCGCCTATTCCTCACTCACCATCTGTTTTGTGGGTTTGTTTGTGTGGGTTCACCACATGTTTACAAGCGGTACGCCCCCCTGGATGCGGATTTTCTTCACCATTTCCACCCTCATTGTGGCAGTGCCCACGGGAATCAAAATCTTTAGTTGGGTAGCTACCCTCTGGGGCGGCAAAATTCGCTACACCACGGCCATGCTGTTTGCGGTGGGTCTGCTGTCTATGTTCGTATTTGGTGGTCTAAGCGGCGTCACTTTGGGCACCGCTCCCTTCGACATCCATGTCCACGACACCTACTACGTGGTGGGCCATTTTCACTACGTCCTATTCGGCGGTTCGGTGTTTGGAATTTATTCGGCGGTGTACCACTGGTTCCCCAAAATTACCGGGCGGATGCTGAACGAAAAACTGGGTCAAGTTCACTTTGTTCTTACCTTCATTGGTACCATCCTTACCTTCACTCCCATGCACGCTTTGGGAATGCAGGGAATGCCCCGCCGAGTGGCCATGTATGATGCCCAATTTACCGACCTCAATCAGTTAGTAACCGTGGGTGCCTATATCCTCGCTGTTTCGGTGATTCCCTTCTACATCAACGTGTTGTGGAGCTGGAACAAAGGCCCCGAAGCTGGGGATAACCCTTGGAATGCACTTACGTTGGAATGGACAACGGCTTCTCCCCCGATCATCGAAAATTGGGAGGTGCTGCCCGTTGTCACCCATGGGCCCTATGACTATGGCTATGACCCGGAGAATGAACTGGAGGCCGTATCTTAGCGGGATATGACCCCTAACGGTAGGGTGGGCATTGCCCACCTTTTCCCTTCTCAATCACATCCTCCCCTGGATTCCCATACGCTCGATTCTCAATGGTGGGCGATGCCCACCCTACATGCTGTCCCTTCTTTAACCAACCTTCCTATGCAAGGCACTATCGATTCTGCAACACCCACCGCCCATGAAGAGCATCAAGATCTCCGAGTTCTGGGGTTACTGACCTTTCTGGCCTCGGAATTTTTGATGTTTGCCGGATTCTTTGCGGTTTTTTTGGTCTTTCGCAGTTCCATAGCGGAATGGCCTCCCAAGGAAACCGAAGTAGAGCTATTGCTGCCTGCGGTGAACACGTTCATTCTGGTTTCCAGTAGTTGGGTGATTAACCTCGGCACCAAGGCCATTAAGAAGAACGATCTGGCTAAAATGCGTCTTTGGTTTGGTATTACCGCCGCCATGGGGGCCATTTTCCTTGTAGGTCAGATCTATGAATACCTAAACCTAGGCTATGGTCTAAAAACCAACCTGTTTAGCAATTGCTTTTACCTGATGACGGGTTTCCACGGAGTGCACGTTTTTATTGGGTTGCTGCTGATCTTGGGTGTGCTATGGCGTTCCCGTCGGGCAGGGCACTACAACGATGTTACCCATACCGGGCCGGAGATGGCTGAAATCTACTGGCACTTCGTTGATGTGGTATGGATTGTGTTATTCACGCTGATCTATCTGCTAACACTGCTTTAATCGTTAGTCATAGAGGTATGTCCTGATTGGCTGACAAAATAGGTTAGTCAGAGCCAAATGACGATGATGAGAATTAGTCCTGTGAATTCTAACCCTTTCAGGTGGTACTAGTTTTAGAGGAGAATCCCATGAGTTCTGTCTCTGATGCGGATGGAGATAATGTAATTGTTTTTGGTGCTCAGGCGGCAACAACGGCAACGGAATTATTGGAATGGCTACAACGTTGGTATAGCTGGGGTGATCATGACAGCACTGGTGTTTTAATTTTGACTAAATTGGGCGAGTTGGGCGAGGGGAATCCTGATGCGATTGCGGCACTCGCAAAATCTTCCAAAGGTAATATCCATAAAACAAGATATGCGGCTCAAAATGCCTTATCCGTTTTAGCTGGGAAGGGTGATCCATTGGCGTTGGCAGCGCTTAACGAGTCGCAAGCTTACTGGCAAGCCCAAGCCCAAGCCAACCCGTCGTTTATTGAACGACGGCGTGCTGCAGCCGAGGCAGCGAAAAAATTAGAAGAATGAAACAACGTTGCTTAAGCTATCAGACCAACTTAAATGGTTACGCAGCGTATCTGCATCTGTCAAAAACCTTAGGCGGCTTGGTCAAGCAAGGCTATAAAGATGTATCAGTCCTAAGTCCTAAGTCATTGATGGCATCAAGCTTCTAGGCCACTAAGGGGTAGGACGTTGCAATCTCTTTCACAGCATTCAAGGACGCTATACATCTAAGTTCAGTTAGAATTTATAGAATTAGAATTCATAGAATACGTCTTAAGAGATGACAAAATGCAACGTCAGAATATAGATTTAATCCAAAGCCTATTTCAAAGCCGCCTAGCAACACTTAAGCATCTCGTAAAGTCAGCTCAGGCTCATTTTTGTGATGACGAGTCTTTCCTGGAAAAGCGCATTGTGGCTGACATGTTTCCCCTCGGCACACAGATTGCTTTCACCTGTAATCAACCGCGCAACTTCGCTCTCTGGTGCGATGGCAAACCTGCGAATAATCTAGACCCAACTGTCACATCTCTTACACAGGCATACGAACATATAGAAAATACTAACAAGCTTTTGGCTAGCATTAATGTTGAAGACACAAAGCTAGCTGAAATGACACGCATTGACTTGGGACAGGGCCTCTATCTTGAATTATCTGGCAGCGCTTATGTGAATGAATTCCTAATTCCAAATTTTTACTTCCATATGGTTACAGCTTACGATATTCTTCGCATGGCTGGTGTAGCAATTGGTAAACGAGATTACATGATGCACCTAGTGCCCTTAATCAGGACAAACTAAAGCCTAACCATTCAGACTTCAAATATAGCGGATGTTCGAGAGCCACGAGGGCTAAAGCCGAGAGTTGCCGCCGCTTATTTGAGTCATTATGTAGCCGAAGATCGGCTTGTTTGTGAAGCAGAATCCTAGGATGCTGAAACAGCAATAGGATAAAAAAGCTACTGATTAAGGCACCTATCGGCCTGGTTGAGAATAGCAGGATAGAAGTTAGCAAACCATTCGGCAGACACCGTATTTTCGTCATCGCTGACGAGATATTGGTTAACGAGGGTGCGCCACTGTGGGTCGTTCTCTGGCAAGGCCAATCCATAGAATTCGCAGGTGAGGGGCTGGTCGGGCAGGAGGGAAAAGTCCTCCAGGGATTTCCCTGCTAGGATGAGCGTGGCATAGGTCAAAATGCCATCCCCCACAAAGGCGTCGATGGTGCCCGATTGCACCGCCTGAATCGCATTTTGGCGGCCCTCTGGCCCAGAGAAGGTGATTCGTTCCGCCTGGGGATAGGTGGTTTGCACAAAGGTTTCGGTGGTGGTGTTACTCAGCACGCCGAGGCGCAGATCCGCCAGGGGCAGGTTAGGATTAATCGGATTCGCTGGACTAGCCAGGGTCAAAAATTGAGCACTGCTGACAAAAATGGGGTTGGAGAAAACAACCCCCGAAATGTCGGTGCGAAGGGTGTTGGGGCCGCATTCTAGGTGCACGAAGCCTTCTTTTACGAGGTCGTAGCGGTTGTCTAGGGTGGAAGTTAGCTCGACCACCTGAATGGGGGCATCTCGGTTGAGTTGTTCCGTTAGGTAATCTCCCAAGGAGAGGGCCAAATTGCCGCAGTAGCCATCCCAAGCTCCGGCTTGGTTGATGAAGCCAAAGGGTGCAGCATCTTTGCGGAGGCCCACTTTTAGCACGCCCGTCCGGTTAATTTCGGCCAAGACGCTTTCATCCCGTGGAGGTGGGGTTGGTGCCAGGGCAGCAGGAATGACCGGTACAGGGGGCGTTCCACCGTAGGCCGCTTCAAGCTGTTGGACGGAGAGGGCAGAAATGATATTCACCGCCATGGGCTGATCGGTACTGAGGTGTTCGCCATAGCGGGCGGTGAGGTAGGGCAAAAACTCACTTTGACCGCGCAAATGGGCGTTCCAAAAAGCGACGCTGAGACCTTTGTAATAGCGAGCGCCAATGTCTCGATGCTGTCCCGCTAGGAGTTGAAAGATACCCCCGGCCCCCTCTCGCCCCGGCTTGGAGGTGAAATGGGTGCCGCGCTCAAAGGTGGCCAGATACTTAGACTGGGTTTGCAGCCACACGAAGGGGTGAATTTGCTCGGTAATTACCGTGGAGACAATATCGTTTTCTCCGGCCACCATCAGGATGGGGACGTCGATTTGGCCAAAGCCCTCTGGCCCATATAGGCCACCACCCACGGCATGGGCAGCAACAATCGCCTTTACCCTGGGATCCTTAAGATCGTAATTTTGGGGTGGTAAAAAGCGGGCGCGGCACTCTAAGTACAGGGCAAAGTTGAAAATAACGTTCTGCTGATCGCAGTTTTTTACTAGACGGTTGTAGTTGATTTCTGCCCCCGCCAAAGCCAGGGCGGTGGATGCACCTAGGGAGTCGCCCACCACGCCGATGCGGTTTACATCGGCGATGGCTGCCCAGTCTGGTGAAGCGGCAGTAAGCTCCTCTAATTTATCGATTAAAAAGGAGATTTCCTGGGGGCGATTCACAAATTCCATGGGGCTAAGCAGGGTGTTTAATCGCCCATCTAAATAGGTTTGGCGATAGGCTAAATCGCTGCCCACATGGTCGGGTAGGATGACAATAAAGCCGTAGGAAGCTAGGTGTTCTGCCAGAAACGCAAAGCTCTCTTTAACATCCCCAAAACCGTGGGAAATGACCACAATCGGGGCTGGGGCAGTTAACCCTGTGGGAACGTAAATATCAGAGTCGAAATCGTAGTTAACCGTGAGCCCTGCCGATGTTTGTCGTGTGGTAGGATTCGTAACGGTAATCGTCTCTTTTTGAAAGGTGTAGGGGCCGGGTTGGCTAAGATCAGCTAGGGTAGCTACGTCCAGATTCGTTTGGGTTTGGGCTTCCGCCGCCGACTGGGTATGAATCGCGGCATTAGCCGCCTGATTGTAGCTGAAATATAGCGCCAACTCTCGTCGTAAAGCTAGCAGATCTACCAGGTCAATGTGGATAGACTGAGCCGGAAAAGCCCGCAACACATCAATGATCGTCCAGCCCTCCGGGGCAGCATTAGCCGCTGCGTTAATCACCGCCGCCCGCAGGGGAAGCTGTCCGTTTTCACCAGAGGGAGCCTGCACTACCTTGCCTAGGTTAAACAGCACATCTCGCCCTAGGGGAGAGTAGGCTAAATGATCCACAGCGGCCACATCCAACGGTAATGGGAACGATAGGGCTCGCTGCATTTGTTGCAATAGCGCACCGCTCAAAACACCTTGATATAGCCCCATGCTAGGGGGAACTTCTCCGGTTTTTGCCAAAGTTTCCAGATCATCCACTGAAATACTCAACACCAGCGGCCCAGTTACATTAATGCGAATATCTTCGGCGCTGTGGGCAGGACGGGATTGAGTCCCCTCAAACAATGTTCCGCCTAGGGCAACAGAAGTGGCAGCAAGGCTAAGGGTTAAAAAACGGCGTAGCTGAGAGGGCTTAATCATCGGTAACACAGGGGTAAATCTGGTGATAACTGGGGGCAACATGAAAGAAGCTAACAGTATTCTTTGGCTAGAGTCTGGAGTAGGATGTTTTAGGTCAAAGCCATAACATATCTCAAGTTAATTCGCTATACAGGGGTTCCTAGGTGAGTGGGGTACAAATTCAGATCTGAGATTCCTAGGTAGCAAGAGCTTCAAGACTTGTGCTATGCCTCATGGGATCAAGAAACGCTGTAGATCGCATTTCACCAACTTATCCTAAATCTAATTGCTTGATTGCTCACCTACTCTATCATCCTCACTTATTGTTACAGACACAGTACTCTCGCTAGGGGAACCAGTCCCCATAAGTTGAGCCAAAAGCTGTGTTTCGGGAAAGGGCTCTAGCAAGAGTGTTTTCACCATCACGGTTAATGGCAGAGCTAGGAAGGCACCAATGGGGCCTAAAATCCAGGCCCAAAAGACTACGGCTAGAAAGGTAACAACCGTTGAAAGGTCAAGCCCTTTACCTAGATATCGGGGAGCAATAACGATATCGAAAAAATTATTAATCAGGGTATACACTGCCGCAAAGATAATCGCCTTGATCCAGCCCAATGTGAGCAAGGCAATCAGCAAAGGGGGGATGAGAGAAATATAAAATCCAATATTAGGAATAAAGTTAAATAGAAAAGAAAAGACGCCCCAAAGAATAGCAAAATTAATTCCCAAAAACCACATCAAAAGAATTTGGAAAAGGGCAACCAAAGCCCCTAGCCAGCTTTTGATAAGTAGATAGGTGCTAATGCTGCTAGCAAAATAGCTAAATCTTGCTAGCATAGGCGGGCTGGTTGCGAGTTCATAGCGGAGGCGACCAGAAAAGTTGGGAGCGCTGGCCAGCATATAAATGAAAATCAGCAGGGTGAAGCCAATATTGGAAACTGTACCTAGTAATGCCGAAACAAAGTAGAGCAGAGTTTGAAAGATACGTCCCGGCTGAAACCACTCTAATTCTTGAATATCTTCGCCCTGAATGCCTTTGCTATCTAGCCATTGAATAAGATCAGTCAATTGTTGATCGATCAAATTCCGATAGGTGGGGAGTTCCGTGGAGAGTTGGGTAAGGGATGCGGCGAGAAATAAAACTAGTATCAGTCCTGACGCAATAACGCCAAGCAAAACAAGGGTATAGGCTAACCAACTGGGCATCCCCCTCGCCTTCAGCCACTGCATGAGTGGGGTAGTGACCATAGCCACAAACAGCGATAGCAAAATAGGCCCCATCAAATCCGAAATTGCCCTTAGCCCTGCCACAATCAGCACCAGACTGGCTAATCCTAACAGTAGGGTAACAATGCCGTATTTCTCGATGGATTTCGTCATTCTTGAGTCCTATTCTGTGGGCTAAACTCCCGACAAGTGGGCTGATAGCGTTGTCCTAAAGCAGATGAGATCTCCTTGCCCCTATGGTTTTTGGGGCTAATGATTGGATTCTATTCAGATGTTCATAGGATTGAATCTGATCCCCTTTATTTAAGGGGAAAAGGGGATCAGTAGAGTGTGTTATATCAAGAATCCACCATATTCTTGGTTGTAATTATCCCCCTAGAAAGCTTCTTCCGTGGCCTCGTCGGTTGATTCACTTTCGACAGGCACTACGGTAATACTTTCGGCCACCATGCGGGCTTCGATGGCTTCTAGAACGGCAATTTCCGCTTCTTCAGCGGCGGCGGCGGCAAAGAGAAGGGCTGCTAAGGCGTATTCCTCAGCTCTATCTGCACGTTTTAGCAGTTTGGCCTGCTCTTTTTGCTCTTTCTTGTCAGCAATTTCGGCTTCCATTTCGGCTTTTTTAGCCTCTAGCCGTTGGGCTAGGGTTTCTTTGGCGGCCTTGACCTCATCTTTTTTCGCTTCTAGCTTGGCTTTGGCCTCGGCAAGTTTGGCTTTAACGGTACCTTCTGCATCCTTGGAGGTCGTAGCTAGCTTATCCTTAAGTTGTTTGAGATGGGCTTCGATTCCGGTTAGGCGCTGATTTAAGTCATTGGTAAACTGGTCAATTTTCTGGCTCATAGTAACCTCATTTTGAATAATTAAGCTGTAAACTGACGGGATTCCCCTGGAAGACGACCTCAGGGTCTAACCGTTATAGCGCAAAATAGGGGAATGGTGCGATATCGAGGATCTCTTTGCTAAGCTATGGCGGGCCTCTAATAGATGCAGTAGGCCTAACCAGAGCTAGCCCTGTGAACAAGAGGCTTAATCCCTTTGCCCCTATCGCATCCACCTGAAACCCGCTATAGTGGATGCTGATACCCTAGGCTTCGCCAATAATCTGCTGAATTTTGGCAAAGAATCGCCACGCAATTAAAAGCTGAGAGAAGTAGGTCGCCGATACTTTCTCGTAGCTTTCCCGGGGTACGGCCTCTTGCAAGGGAATTCCGGTACGGTTTACGATGTATGCTTCCAATTCACTGATAGTTTGATGGGCAAGATTGCCATCAATATGAACTGCGATAGCCGTTCGTCCCCAGTAGCGAAAGGGGACAGCCGCTAGCAGGAAGGCAGGTTTATCCAGTTCTAGCATGGCGGCCAAATCTAGGGGAATAGAAAGACTAGGCAAAGGTACTGGGGTCGGTTCAAGAATTAGGTTAACCCTGTAGCCTTTGGCATCCTGGGTATCAACAAAGCGAGTAGGTAGCAAGTTGTCGAGCTGGCTATGGCCTACTTGAATCACTATATTAGCGTCAATTTTTTGAACATCGATCCACCTTAAAAAGGCTGCCTCCCGTTGTAGCATTTCCTGCTCTAGGGCTTCGGCTTTGTGGCCTCGTTTTTTAACATCTCGCTCCCACTTCCAGGCCCATTTAACCTCTCGGTCAGGATCGACATAGAGGCTGAAGTCAATAAACGGTAGGAACTGAGGATATAGCACATGCAGCCCCTCTACCACGACAATTGGTGTCGGCGGAAAGATTTCTGGTGGATCAAACTGTCCGGTAGCGTGGTTATAAATGGGAACCTCAATAGTTTTTCCCTGCTTGAGATCCGCCAAGTGCTGAGCCAGCAAGCCTAGATAGTTGGCCTCTGGATCGAGGGGGAGTCTACCGCTTTGCTTACGCTGCTCTCGGTTTTCTTTGTGGTACCCATCGGTGCAGATAGTAGAGACCAAATCATCACCAATTAGCCGACGAATACCATTGCTAAAAGTGGTTTTGCCGCTGCCACTATCGCCCGCTACGCCAACGATGATAGGCGTCTTTAGATTTTTTAAGGAATCCCGAAATGTAGGATGATTAACTTGGTTTGAGGTCATGAACAGTTTCCCTGATGTTAAGGTAATTTAGAAAAATATAAATAGTGACAGTTGCAGTGTGACCCACGGGCTAGTAGATTGGCTCACTGCATCACGAATGGCACTGCCTGGAAAAGCTACGGAACCAACTCCTTGAAGCATAAAGTTTGGGGTCAGAAAATAGCGACTAGTTAATAAAAATTCTTGACCAATGTAGCGGGAGTTGAGGGTAGAGAGGGCTGGGTTGCCGCCAAGATTATTGAGTTGATCAGCAAAACGGTAGTAGTAATCCAACGAAAGCGATAGGTCTTGACTCGGCTGGGCGCTGAGGGTGATGCGGTGGGAGAAACTGTTGCTGTTGGGGTAAATTTTGCCCAGGCTGATGCCCTGCAACCAGTCCGACAATCCCCCAGCCTGGAGGGGGTCGAACCGTTCGTAGGGGGCGGTGTTGGGGTTGTCGCCGCTAAATCCGGCAAAGCGATAGCTAAGGCTGGGTCGCCAGGGCAAAGTTTCGGCGGTGTAGCCTAGCCAGAGGGATCCACCTTGGGCGGCCATGG
>CAZWNR010000036.1:0-14832 GCA_964635665.1 uncultured bacterium
CGGCGATCTCGATGTCCCCGGCGCTCTGAGTACCGAGATAGAAGGCGATCCCCTCGTCGTCCCGCAGCTCGGTGATGGTCAAGCGATTGAGGAAGGGGGTACCGTCGGCGCGGTGGTTGGTGATCTCGATGGCGAGGTCCTCGCCGGCGGCGAGCGCGGCACGGATGCGTTCGATCCTGTCGGGCTCGGTTGCCGGACCCTGCAGGAAGCGGCAGTTTCTCCCAATGCATTCGGCTGCGGGGCATTGCCTCAGACACCATTATTGACACGGTGACGGGCATTGTGTTGAACGACTGGGGAAATGACCCAACGCCGCTGCCCTTCAATGTCTGGTTTGATGGCGACTGGAGCCGCCCCCGCCTCACCGATCCGCGCATTGTGGCGGGGCTAGCCACCTACGCCGATCTCATGCGGTCTGGGCCAGCCAACATTAAACAGATGGACTGGGCCGAGGCCACCCAGCGGTTCCGCGATGGGGAAGCCGCCTTTTACATCGATGCCAGCCTGTTTGGCCCCAGTTTTGAAAACTCCGAAACCTCCACCATTGCCGGGGAGGTGGGCTATGCCGTGCTGCCGAGGGTGCAGGCCCAAAGCCTGACGGGACACTGGCTGTGGGGACTGGGAATCTCCAAACAATCGCCCCGGCCCCGGGCGGCTTGGCTGTTTATTCAATGGGCCACCCAGCCTGCCATGGAGGCCAAAATTGCCGTGGCGACGGGGGGTGCGCCGCGCTTTTCCACCTGGTTAACCCCATCGGTCTATACCGAAGCCATGGCTATTGACTACGCCCTAGCGGTGCAATCGGCCATGCGCACCTCCCGGCCCACGGCGGTGTTTCATCCCCAGTGGAATCAGGTGGCCCTGGCCATTGCTGAAACCATCCACCGTATCTACGGTGGCGAAGTCCCCAAAGCCGCCGCCGCCCAACTCCAGACGACGGTGATCCAGCACCTGGACCAGGCTGAGGAGGGGCGATGACACTGGGTCGGATGCATCGTTGTCTGCCTAAGACCATTCGCGGCCAATTGCGCCTAGGTTTTGGGGTCATTTTAGTGCTCCACGGGCTCAGTGCGGCCATTGGCTTCGGTAGCTTGCAGCGCTTTTACCACCACAGCCAAGCCACCTTAGCCAAAGCCCAACAGGTGCAGGAACTAAGTTTGCAGCTCAAAAGTAATTTCCTGTTGGCCCGTCAGGCGGAGTATCGCTATTTCAACACGTTGCGACAGGGAGAAGAAAGTATCCGCAGCCAGGACGGTGGCCAGAAGCACATCCAAACGAATCGCTATTATTTGGCCCAGGTGCGGCAAAATTTGGCCGATCTTCAACCCCTTGCCGATCAAACTCCAGAGTTAGCCCAGGCTCTAGGACTGTTAAATTCTCTACTGAATAACTACGATCTGGCCTTTCAGAATACGGTGGATCAGATCGTCAACCGTGAGGCCAACCTCGACCTCTATGCCCAGGCCCAGGCCATTCTAGCGGCGTTGCCAGAGAACGGTAGCTTGGCCCAGGCCGAGATTGAGCAACAGGTATGGGCCTTGCTGGCCCAGCAGCAGATCTACCTCAACAGCCAAAATGCCACCTACCTCAATGACCTCTACCGAGGGCTAGACCAGCTAGAGGCAAGTCTGGGGAAGATTCCAGCCACCGAAGCTCCCACGTCTCCCCAAGCCCTTGCCCAGAACTACCTTGACTCCCTGCGAGCGGTGCTGTTGCTCGATCAGCAGGTGCAGGTGAACCGAATTATAGCCAGCAATATTAACCGAGACATCAACCAAATTTTGACCGGCATTGGCCAGCGGGCCGAGGAGCAATCCGCAGCCGCCCAAATGACCCTCACCCGAACGGCCCGCCAAAGTAGTGCGGCCCTGGGGGTGACGGCCCTGAGTGCCCTGGGGTTGGCGGTGGGAGCTAGCGTGATCCTGGGGCGGCGGATTATCCATCCCCTCACCCTGATGGTGGCAGCGGCGGAACGGATTGCCCAGCAAAACCTCGATCTCCCCCTGGACATCACAGGGGAGGACGAATTTGCAGCGGTGGCCCAAACCTTTAACCACATGGTAGATCAGGTGCGATGTAGCCTCGTCACCCTAGAGCAGCGGGTGGAAGAGCGCACCGAAGCCCTGGCCCTAGCCAACCAGTCTCTCCAGGAGCAGGCCCAGTTCTTAGCTGCGGCCCTACAACAACTGAGCCACAGCGAAGCCAACTATCGTTTATTGGTGGATCACCTCCAGGCCGGGGTGGTGGTTCATGCGCCGGATACCACCATCACCATGTGTAACCGCATGGGGGCCAAGCTCTTGGGAGTATCGGCGGAGGCCATGCCTGGCCAAGGGGCCTTGAAACCCATCTGGCCACTGGTGGATGAGAGCGGGACGCAGATTCCGGTGGAGCAGTATCCGGTGAATCGGGTGTTGGCCACGGGGCATCCCATGGAAAATCAAATGCTGGGCATTCGCCATTCCGATCACCCTGGGGATTGCACCTGGGCTCTCATCAATGCCTTCCCAACCTTTGATGAAAACCAGCGGATGACCCAGGTGGTGGTGACGTTTATCGACATTAGCGACCGCAAGCTAGCCGAGGAAGAACTGCGCCACCAAGCCCTCCACGATGCCCTCACCGGATTACCCAACCGCACTCTGTTCATCGAACGTCTGGATCAGGCGCTACAACGGGCCAAACGCTACCCCAACCAAATGTTTGCGGTGATTTTTATTGACCTAGACCGCTTCAAGGTGGTGAACGACAGCCTGGGCCACCTGGTGGGGGATCAGCTTCTGATTCAAATTGCCCACATTCTGCTGCGCCATGTGCGGACGGTGGACACCGTAGCTCGCCTAGGCGGCGATGAGTTTGTGATTTTGCTGGATCGCATCGCCAACTTAAACGAAGCAATCCATGTGATCGAACGTATCCAAGCCGATATCAAAACGCCTTTTTCGGTGATGGGGCACACTATTTTCAGCACCGCCAGCCTAGGCATTGCCCTGGCCAGTCCCCAATACGACCGAGGCGAAGATATGCTGCGCGACGCCGACAACGCCATGTACCAAGCCAAGGCCCGGGGGCCATCGTCGGACTACGTCATTTTCAACCCCGCCATGCACGAAAGCGCTATCCAGCTTTTTGAGCTAGAAACCCACCTGCGCCAAGCCCTAGATCGTCAGGAGTTCATCCTGCACTACCAGCCTATTTTTCACCTGGGCAGCCAGACCCTATTGGGCTTCGAGGCCCTCGTTCGCTGGCAGCATCGCCAGCGGGGCCTGGTTCCCCCCGCCGAATTTATCCCCCTGGCCGAGGAAACTGGGTTAATCATTCCCCTCAGCCATTGGATTTTTGAAACGGCTTGCCACCAAATGGCCGCTTGGTGCCAGCGTTGGCCAGCGGCTCGGAGGTTGAGGATGAACGTCAATGTTGCCGCCGCCCAGTTCGAGCAAGCCGAATTTCCCAATCAGGTCGAGGCCATGCTTCAGCGCACCGGGCTAGCTGCCACCAACCTAGGCCTAGAGGTAACCGAAAGCCTGCTGTTGTCCAGTGTGGAGGTCGTCCTCAATACCCTCTCCACCCTACAGCGTCGAGGGGTCAGCATCAGCGTAGACGACTTCGGCACCGGGTATTCCTCCCTCAGCTACCTCAAGCGCTTCCCCATCAACACCCTCAAAATCGACAAGTCCTTTGTCGAAAACATCGACATTGATCACGATGATGTCAGTATCGTCACCGCCATCATTCAAATCGCCAAATCCCTCGGCATGACCGTGGTCGCCGAAGGCGTTGAAACCGAATTTCAAGCCCAACGCCTGCAAAATCTAGGCTGTGATGCCATCCAAGGGTTTTTGATGGCTCGCTCGCTCCCCGCCGACCAAGCCGAAGCCATGGTGCAAACCCACGCTACCGTACCCCTAGGCCAGCCCTAGGGTATCCGCAATCGTCAAGTCTCTAGAAATCTAACCAACCATTCTCCCCACAAAACCCCTCAGTAGGCCGGTGGAATCTTAAGTAGGATGGGTTAGGCGTAGCCGTAACACATCAGTATCAGTGTTGTCACGAGCACCCCAATACCGTCCTAGGGCTGCCACCTGTCGCCATGGAGAATGCGGGTTAGGGCACCCGTCCGGGGTATGATTTTTCTGATTAAAACCCATGTCCTAGCGCGTCATGGGGCGATGTCATCGGGAAAGGTTGCCATGAAGCAGGCCCATGTGATCGGCTTAGGAAAATCCGGCATTGCCGCTGCCCGCTTACTGCAAAGGCAGGGCTGGGAGGTGGTGCTCAGTGATCGAAATGCTGCCCCCCTGGCGGCGGATCAGCAGGCCCAACTTCAGGCGGCAGGAGTGACTGTGAAGCTGGGCCACAGCTTTGCCGTGACGCCGGAAGATCGCCCCGACCGAGTGGTGGTCAGCCCTGGGGTGCCCTGGGATTTACCCGCCCTAGTAGAAGCCCGCGCCGCCGGACTGGAGGTGCTCGGTGAAACAGAACTCGCCTGGCTAGCGCTGCGAGATCGTCCCTGGTTGGGGATTACGGGTACCAACGGCAAAACCACCACCACTGCCCTCACCGCTGCCATTTTTCAAGCGGCTGGCTTCGATGCCCCCGCCTGTGGCAACATTGGCCACGCCGCCTGCGAGTTGGGCCTGCAAGACCCCGCGCCAGACTGGGTCATCGCCGAACTCAGCAGCTATCAAATCGAAGCCTCGGCCACCCTCACCCCCCGCATTGGCCTGTGGACGACCCTCACCCCCGACCACCTGCAACGCCACAAAACCCTCGACAACTACGCCCGCATTAAGGCGTCCCTGCTGCAACGGTCGGAATTTGCCATCTTCAACGGCGACGATCCCTACCTGCGCCAGCACATCCCCACTGAGTTTCCCCAGGCCCACTGGACGAGCGTAGGAGGGAAAACCGCCCTCGGCCCCCTGGTGCCCACCACCTATATCGAAGACGGCTGGGTGATGGTTAAGGGCCAGCCCATCGTCGTCGCCAATGCCCTAAAAATGGTGGGCGATCACAACCTGCAAAACCTGTTGATGGCGGTTACCGCCGCCTGTTTGGCCGCCATCGACCCCGCCGCCATTGCAGCCGGAGTATCCAACTTCCCCGGCGTGCCCCACCGCCTAGAGCACATCTGCACCTGGCAGGGCATTGACTTTATCAATGATTCCAAAGCCACCAACTATGATGCCGCCGATGTGGGTCTGCGTTCCGTGGCTAGCCCCACCGTGCTGATTGCCGGGGGTGAAGCCAAGGAAGGCGACGATGGCCCCTGGATCCAGCGGATCCAGGAACGGGCCGCTACGGTGTTGCTGATTGGAGATGCGGCCCCTCAGTTTGCCCGTCGTCTCGAGGAGGTTGGCTATCGGGACTACGAAATCGTGGAAACCCTGGATCGCGCCCTGCGCCGCAGCCAGGAACTTGCGCCCAGCCTGGGGGCCAAAGTCGTCTTGCTATCCCCGGCCTGCGCCAGCTTTGACCAATACCCTAACTTTGAGGCCCGTGGCGATCATTTTCGGCACCTGTGCCAAGACCTCAGTTAACTCCCTTACCCCTTGTCGGGGCTCACGGCGGTGTGCCCCGCACCTAGAATTCCCCATATAGACGAACATCTTGCGCCCCACTCCTGTCCTGATGACGATTTCATCCCATGACCACGCTTCCTGATCTGTCTAACGATACCCTTTGGGCCATTTTGAACGATGACCTAGACGACGACACCACCAACCGTCTGGTGTGGCACTACCTGGGCTATCGGCAAACGGAGGAGGGCTGGGACATCACAGCGGTTGACTCAGCCTGGGTAGACAAGTATCCGGAGCCGCCGGACTTTATCGAAAGCCGACCCGCCACCGTGCAACTCACCCGGTCAATTCCTGCCGAGTACAAGCAGTTGCTGAAGGAAGAACTGGGCTTCAAGGGCTACACCGTCGACCAACTGGTACCCCGCCTAACCCGCCGCGCCACTATGACCAACTGGCTACTGGCCTACCGGGCACAGCAGAACGCATCCAGACCCCAAGGCTAGCCGTCAATTCATAGATTGGTGCGACACAGCGACACGGGTGGTCGCCCTGGGCCTAAAACGAACCACTGCCACCGACAGTGCGGTAGTAGTCTCGCCCGTTGTAGGTCAACACCACCGTGGGGTCGGGGCCAGAGAGATCAATGGCTTTTACCCGTACCTGTCCAGCAGCCACGGCATCGCCCTGAGCCACTCGCCGTCCGGCGCTACTACCGGGTTCGTTCACAATGGCATGAACCTGCTGGCCAATTTGTACCACCCCGCTGACAGTCACCTGGTCAATCACGCTCAAGGCCCCAGGACTGGGCAGCATAGCGGTCGAATTAGATCCACCTAGCAGGGGCAAGCCACCGGGCACCATCGGCACTGAAAGATTAGGAATAGTGACCGGAGGCAAGGCAGGAAGACCCTGGGTCGCCACCACGGGCACCGTCGGTAGGGGCTGGGCGGTCGGTAGGGCAGGCAAGGACGCCGGAGCCGAGGCCACAGGTAGCGCGGTGGGTATGGGCGGCGGCGGTGCAGGTAACCGCTGGGCGGTGGCCTGCCGATTCGGGGTGAGGCTAGGGGTAACGAGGGGGGCAAAGGGATCGGGGCGGCCCGCCGCTACGGTTGGAATTCTGGTTTGAGGGGGGGTCGATTGCAGCAAGGTTGGATCGGCCAAGGCCAGGGAGGGAGAGGCAGCCACGAAGGGAGACGCGAAGTCGGCGGTAGCGGCAGTCTCTAAATCGGCGACCCCAGACTCCTCGGCGATCACCAGGCCTTGCCCTGGGTCTTGAGAGGTGTCTGCGAAGCTGGCCTGGCGCGTCTGCCATAGCTTAAAAGCAACCCCCGCCAAGAGGGCAGCAGCGGCGGCTCCGGCTAGAACAAAATATAGTCTGCGGTTGGCTGAGGTTCCAACGGCTCCCGTGCTTGGCAGTACCGTGACTTTAGGTGTACTTGAATAACTCATGCGCCTTATTCCCCACAACTCCCCCATAGAATAGCGAATTCCTCAGAGGATGGCGCAGAGTCTCAGGTGGTTTCGCCACAGACCAACGTCGGACTACTGGGCGAGGCTGCTGCTATTAACCTGGCGCTGTTGCTGCAGGGCTTGGAGATGAAGCAGCAGAGCATCGGCTTCGGCCTGGAGATGCAGTAGCTCCACCTGATGATCGGGGCCGTAGGGAGACTGGCTCACCTCAATCCAGCAAATTTTGTCATCGGCGGCGGGGGCTGTTTCCCGATCCACTGGTTCTAGGGCAGGGGACGAGGTGGATGCGTTGGCGCGATTAACGGGGGCATTCATCGGCAAGACCCTAGTGAAATATACTCAGTCAGAACGTTAAGCTATTTTAACTATCCTGTCTAGCTCTTTATCCTAAATCACATCCCCAAACCTTGCGAACTCTCCTAGGGCAGTTCTTAAACTGGCGTTGCCTCAACCCCATGGGCTCGGCGGAGGCCATGGGGGCGGCAAAATCCGGGTGTCGCTCACGGTAAACTGGGAAAGAACGCGCATCCTAGCCCTGGATTTTGGAGCGACTGATTCCTAGGGAATCAGAGAACTCCTTCGATGATTCGTCGGCTCGGCCCCGACCTGGGCGTGCTATCGAATTGAGGAGGGGAGTTAGGGCCTTAGTCCCCATTCCGGGATACGCTTCAATATCTCGACCTATTCCTTAAGTCTTTGAGCCTACCGTGACGATCCGTTTAAACTCCGCTGCCAGTGACATCCATGCTGTTTCAGCCCACAGCATCCCCAGCCCCGGCACCCAACCTTGGCCAGGGCTGATTGAAGCCTATCGTCCTTACCTGCCGGTGTCGGATCAAACGCCGGTGGTCACCCTCTGCGAAGGCAACACGCCGCTGATTGCCATGCCTGCCCTGGAGGAGCGCATTGGTCGGGGGGTGCAGGTCTGGGTAAAGTACGACGGCCTAAACCCCACCGGGAGTTTTAAGGATCGGGGCATGACCATGGCCCTTTCCAAGGCCAAAGAAGACGGGGCAGAAGCGGTGATTTGCGCCAGCACCGGCAATACCTCAGCGGCGGCGGCGGCCTACGCCCGTCGGGGTGGGATGCGGGCCTTTGTGCTGATTCCCGACGGCTATGTGGCCCTAGGCAAGCTAGCCCAAGCTTTGCTCTACGGGGCTGAAGTGCTGGCGATTCAAGGCAACTTCGACGACGCCCTGCGCATGGTTCAGGAACTCGCGAAGGACTACCCGGTCACCCTGGTCAACTCCGTCAACCCCTACCGTTTGCAGGGCCAAAAAACCGCCGCCTTTGAAATTGTCGATGTGATGGGCGACGCCCCAGACTGGCTGTGCATTCCCGTGGGCAACGCGGGGAACATCACCGCCTACTGGATGGGCTTTAGTGAATACCACCAGCAGGGTAAATGCCGTCTGCCCCAGATGATGGGCTTTCAGGCCGCCGGAGCTGCGCCCCTCGTCAACGGTCACGTCGTCCAGGATCCCCACACCCTGGCCACCGCCATTCGTATTGGCAACCCCGCTAGCTGGAAGCAGGCCGAGGCCGTGCGAGACGCTAGCGGCGGCAGCTTTACCGCCGTCACCGATGAAGAAATCCTTGATGCCTACCGCCTCCTGGCCCTGGAAGGGGTCTTCTGTGAGCCGGCCAGTGCGGCCTCCGTGGCAGGGCTGCTGAAGGTGAAAGACCAGGTGCCCGCCGCCGCCAAGGTGGTCTGTGTGCTCACGGGCAACGGCCTCAAGGATCCCGATACCGCCATTGCCCACAGCAACAACCAGGTCAAAGCAGGGCTCGCGCCGGAACTCGACATCCTGGCCAAAGCCATGGGCTTCTAGGGCCTGTCCCCGCCTGTTCCGTTCCTACCCCACCCATGACTTAATCCATTGGACGTAATCCGTTAAAAAATCACCCGCGCATTAGGCTGAGCCCTGATGCGCGGGTGATTTTTATGATCGATGAGCCGATGATGGCAGGGCAGGCTAGGAGACCGACGTCCCGGGCATTGCCTTGCCTAGCAGGGGTGGTGTCCCTTAACCCACGACTCTTACCCTACTTCTCAAAGCTGCTGATGGCGGCCTTGGCCAGTTCAATGGCCTGGGCGAGGGCGGTGCTGTCCTCCGTTAATTTGCCCACAGCGGCGGTGGCATCGCTAACGTCGAGGGCGGTGGTGTCTTGGCTGAGGGTTGATAGCGCCTGGGCTACCCCGTCAAAGGCACCCTGAAGGTCATCAAACTTAGTGCCGAGCTGGGTATCAAGGGCCTCCTTCAATAGATCCGGACTAGTGGCTAGAGCGGTCTTAAAGGCGGCCGTATCATCCACCAGCGCACTGAAGGCGGCCGCTGCCGTTTCCAAGGCGGTTTGGGAGGCAGCTAGCTTGGGCTCAAGGGTGGTGGTATCTGGGGTGGGAGAGATGGCAATCTTGCTGAGTTGCTTCGTTAAGTCTTTTGTTACCGATTTCAGTGGCTTTAGGGTGTCGTTAAAACCGTCCTTTAGGGCATCTTCGTACTCCTCTAAAATCGAGGAAACAAATTCCTGAGCGGCCTTGCTCATTTTGAGATCCATGGTCTCCGCTAGGGAACCTTCAGACGCCGCAAGGGCCTGAGGCGCAGAGCCAACTAAGACAACACCCACCAAAACCAGAGCGCAGACCGTCGCTAGCACTCCCTTAACCAATTGACCTGAAACTCGATGGAGATAATGGGTCATAAAACCTTCCTGAAATCAATCACATGCTCGTCTAGCGCTATAGCACCTAACATCCCATCCTTACGGAGCAGTTCAAGGGAGAGGATACATGGCCTTGATGCGTTCACTAGGTTCTATTAACCGTAAAAACTGTTGGTTGACATCGCTGACTTTCAACCAACAGATATCTTTCACGGACAAAAACCAAAAAACCAAGAGTTTGGTGAAACGATGGCCTTCCTTGAAATACTTAATTAAGGAAAATTAAGGAGCTAAAGCATCATATTTCAACGCCCTTCAGCACTGTACACAATTAACCAGAGTTTTTCAACAGCCCCCAAAAAATCACAGACTCTCTACAGAATTGAAGCCGTTTTTACCCTTGGCTCCCCTTGGTTAAAGCCCCACGCCTAGATCGGTCACGAATCTGGTGAAAGCCAGGTGGTATGATAAATACACGTTGTTGCTGTATCGAGTTTAAGGAGTTCGACCGTGGTTGAGCCGTTGCTAAGTGGCATTGTTCTAGGACTAATTCCGGTAACGCTGGCGGGTCTGTTTGTGGCGGCCTACCTGCAATACCGTCGGGGCAACCAGTTCGATCTGTAAGCTCAGTGTGCTGGGGCAGCCTTAAACTGGCTCGTCACCCCTTGGGCAAGATACGCCGCTCCCACAGCCGCCTCCGTTGAGGTGGCTATTTTTATGGGCACTTGTAGCAGGCGTTCCCGCAATTGCGTCCAGGCAGGATTATGGGCACCGCCCCCAGCGGTATAAATTTGCCGTACGGCTGAGGTTCCCCGTTGGACCAGTAGGTCATAGCCCCGTTGTTCAATGCGGGCAATACCCATCAGGAGGCCATGGAGAAAAGACGCGTCGTCTGCTGGGCGAGGCGTTAGCCTGGGGGCAAGCTGGGGATCGTTGATAGGGAAGCGCTCTCCTGGTTTGAGCAGGGGGTAATAATCCAGGTCAATCGCGGCGGCGGGGTCGATTCGTTGACTCAGGCGGGTGAGGGTGTCGGCATCGAAAAACTGCTTCAGTACCGCGCCGCCTGTGTTAGAAGCTCCCCCCGCCAGCCAATAGTCCCCCAGACGGTGGCTGTAAATGCCGTATTCGCTGGCCTCTACCCGCTGAGCACTGAGTAATTTGATCGCCAGGGTGGATCCGAGGGAGGTGACGCCATCGCCAAGCTGACAGGCCCCGCTGGCCAAAAAGGCGGCAATGCTGTCGGTGGTGCCCGCCACCACGTCACACTGGGGCGACAGGCCAAACCGTTGCACAATGTCCGCTTTTAGCCGCCCCACGATCTGACCCGGTACCAACACTTTAGGCAGGAGGTGAGACCAGGATTGGTTAAGCATGGTATCGGGATAGGCCATGGCCCCTAGGTCGTAGCCCAGTTTGAGGCTGTTGTGGTAGTCGCTGAGGCCCCAATGGCCGTGGAGATGGGCACTCAGCCAGTCGGCCTGGTGCAAAAAATATCGTCCTTGCCGCCAGAGGTTGGGCGAAAGGTGGGCCTGCCACCACAGCAGCTTGACCAAGCTAGAAGTCGCGCTACAGGCCGGGCTATCGATAGGCACCAAGGCTTTGACCTGGGGTAAGCCTGTCTTACCTCGACCATCGTTGTACATCAGGGCTGGGGCGAGGGGTTGCCCCTGTCCGTCGCACAGCAGCACCGTGCCAGAGGTGCCATCTATGGCAATCCGACCCATCTGAGGTCTGAGGTCGGACGGTAGGGCGGCAAGGATGTTAAAAAGAGCGCGTCGCCAAGACGCGTAGGACAGCGGCTGTTCTCCATAGTCTGCCCGATGAATCCACTGTTCCTGACGCTGATCATCCACCACTGCGGCCCGCACCCCAGAGGTACCAAAGTCCATTCCGAGGGTGAAGGTTTGAGATGTCATCCGGCTAACCCCTGATCATTGAAGGGCATAGATCCCCGTCGGTTCACTACGCCCTTGCAGCCACACATTAAATTAAAGCGAGATATCTTAGTTGCGATCTCAAAAATCAGGCGCTTGGATACCCCATCGCGTTCTAGACGCTGAGTTCGCTCAGTTCGCGGCACATATAGTCGAAGGGGGCTTCAACCACAGAAGGATCGGCTACGCCAGCTTCAGCCACCTTGGCTTTCACAATATCCTTCATGATTTGGATGCCAACAACGGTAGGGCCAATGGGTACACCCAGGGCATTGTAGGTTTCCCGCAGCCCCGCCAGCACCCGCTCATCCAGCAAGCCAGAATCTCCGGCGACCAGGGCATAGCTGCCGTAGCGTAGGTAGTAGTCCATATCCCGCAAACAGGCGGCGTAGCGACGGGTGGTGTAGGCGTTGCCACCGGGCCGAATCAGTTCGGGCACTTGGGCAAAGAGGGTGGAACCCGCAGCCTTTACAATTTCCGAGGCGTTGGCGCTGATGACGGCTGCCGCTTTAATCCGGTCAAGGCCACTGTCAAAGTAGGACTTAATGGAGCTAAGGGCGTCGCGGTCGAAGTAGCGCCCTGTGTTGTCGTAGGTCTTGATCAGCGTCGTTACGGCATCCCGCATGGATTGTATCTCCCAACTCTCACTTGACGAACAGCAATGACTCATTCAAACCCGCTAAGGCTTCCCCTGAGGGCTTTCGGTGAGGCCTAGTCGAGTCAGATTCTCGTGAAAGTTTACCACGGGGGTTTATCCCCCAAGCGAGCCGAGTCCGTCGAGGGGCGGTCTTTATGAGGGAATTGTTACAAAAGCACATACTTCGCAATTCCGGGATGGGGCTGAAGCCGTTCTGGTGGCGTTGGCCAAGCATCGTTGCCAAGGCGCGGTCGGCAGCCTGGTGGTGCTGGTGGATAGACCAACGATGCTGCCCCGGACGCGGCAACCACACCCCAACCTCTTTTGGATCATGAAGAGGTCGGGTCTCCTAATCCTTAGACGGTTCTGGGTTCTAGGCAGTTTTGTCGGTCAACCGGGGTGGGGCAGCGGACGTATGGGGTCAGAAAAGTACTAGACGTAAAACCTGGTGTTGCCCGATGGATCTTAGGCATCGATTCGCCACCCATGGGTTAGGAAGCGTTATGTAGGTTTATCGACCTAGACTTTGACCTCCGTGGATAGACTGATTTGGGGCTGTTCATGGAGCGATTTGTTGGCATCTCCTGACAAAAGGTAGTTCCTGATACAAAATAAGCGAACCCCTATTCTTAGGATGATTCAGATGAATTAATGCTGTGGCAGTAGCCCTGCAACGTGGTGCGCTTTGGCTCAGCCATAGGAGTTCGCGTTCTGGGGTGGGTTGAGCATAGCTAGTTTGGCCCTTGTCCGAGGGCGGAACGACTCTGTCACCACCAAGCCTCACCAAAGGGTACACGGCATTAATTGGCTACACATTTCAACGCTTGTAGAGGTTAAGGAGTAGTTCATGGCAACCCCAGCAGACATCCTAAAGAAAATTGAGGATGAAGGGATTGAGTTAATTGATCTGAAATTCATCGACATGCCAGGGATTTGGCAACACCTCACGGTGCACAAGAGCCAGATCGATGAGAGCAGCTTTAGCGATGGCGTGGCGTTCGATGGTTCCAGCATCCGGGGCTGGAAGGCCATTAACGAATCCGACATGATGATGGTGCCCGATCCCGATACCGCCTGGATCGACCCCTTCATGGCCGAGCCTACCCTGAGCATGATCTGTACGATTAAGGAGCCTCGCACCGGGGAACTGTATTCCCGCTGTCCCCGGGCCATTGCCACCAAGGCGATTGAGTACATGAAGTCCACAGGCCTTGGCGATACCGCCTTCTTTGGCCCCGAAGCGGAATTCTTCATCTTTGATGACGTGCGCTTTGACCAAAACGAGCACTCCGCCTACTACTACGTAGACAGCGTTGAAGGTCGCTGGAACACGGGTAAAGAAGAGCCCGGTGGCAACCTAGGCTACAAGCCCCGCTACAAGGAGGGTTACTTCCCGGTGGCTCCCACCGATACCTCCCAGGACATGCGGAGCGAAATGCTGCTGACCATGGCCAAGCTGGGCGTGCCCATCGAGAAGCACCACCACGAAGTGGCCACGGGCGGCCAGTGCGAACTGGGCATCCGCTTCGGCAAGCTGGTGGAAGCCGCCGACTGGTTGATGATCTACAAGTACTGCATCAAGAATGTGGCCAAGAAGTACGGGAAAACCGTCACATTCATGCCCAAGCCCCTGTTTAACGACAACGGCTCTGGGATGCACACCCACCAGTCCATCTGGAACGACGGCCAACCCCTGTTCGCTGGAGATCGCTACGCTGGCCTGAGCCAAATGGCCCTGTGGTACATCGGGGGCATCCTCAAGCACGCCCCCGCCCTCCTCGCCCTGACCAACCCCACCACCAACTCCTACAAGCGTCTGGTGCCCGGTTTCGAGGCTCCGGTAAACCTGGCCTACTCCCAGGGCAACCGTTCCGCCTCCGTGCGGATTCCCCTCTCCGGCGACAACCCAAAGGCCAAGCGTCTGGAGTTCCGCTGTCCCGATGCCACCTCCAACCCCTACCTGGCCTTCGCCGCCATGCTCTGTGCGGGGATTGACGGCATCAAGAACCAGATCGATCCCGGCGATCCCCTGGATGTGGACATCTACGACCTCAGCCCTGAGGAACTGGCCAAGATCCCTTCCACCCCCGGCTCTCTGCTAGATGCCCTGAAGGCCCTGGAAGCGGATCACGAGTTCCTCACCAGCACCGGCGTGTTCACCGAAGACTTCATCAGCAACTGGATCGAGTACAAGCTCGACAACGAAGTCAACCCCATGCGCCTGCGTCCCCACCCCTACGAACTGGCTCTCTACTACGATTGCTAGGTTGAAATGGCTAGGTATGGTCTAACCCTCCGAGATGGTCTAGGTCGGGTGACCGCCTCTCGACCTAGCCATTCCTAAGGTTTGCCCACAGGCTCCCTCTACGGACTGCATTCCTAAGGAATGCAGTCTGTTTTTTGTGGTGTCACGGCTTTGCCCTGCGGTCTAAGATTGGATGCCCGCCTTCACAGCCAAGAGGGAGCGCTCTTTGGGAATGATCCTTGGGCATGATCCTGGCCTGGGCCGCCCCTAGGTTGCCATACCATGGCAGGATTGGGATTTGGGACGTCGGGGCCGTGAACAACACTATCGTTTGGGCTGAAGTGGTGATGGTTGCTCTAC
>CAZWNR010000037.1:0-14777 GCA_964635665.1 uncultured bacterium
GAACGTGGCGGTGGTAGGTGTCGTTGTCTTCGCCCTTGATGGCAAAGACGGGGATGCCGTAGTCGGCCACCAGGCTAGCGGCCACATCGTCTTGGGTAGACAGGGGGTTGCTGGCGATCAGGATGGCATCGGCCCCGGCATTTTTGAGGGCGATGGCCAGGTGGGCGGTTTCGGTGGTGACGTGGCAGCAGGCGGAAATGCGGATGCCAGCCAGGGGTTTTTCCTGGGCAAAGCGATCTTGAATCTGACGCAGCACGGGCATTTCTCGCCCGGCCCACTCGATTCGCTGTTTGCCCTGGGCCGCCAGCCCGATGTCTTTAATGTCGTACTTGAGTTGCAAAGTTGTGGTCATAGATTGTCAGCCTAGTAAATGTATCAGCCAATCTCAGGTGGGAACTGGGTCTTAAACCCAATCTACGTTGAACCGAGTTGTCTTGGCCCCCACCCCTAGCCCCTCTCCAAGAAAGGAGAGGGGGCCGGAAAGACTCTTTTCAAAGTTCCTCTCCCTGAGGGAGAGAGATTTAGGGTGAGGGGGTTCACGGCAGACAAGGGTTTAAAGCCGTCCGTATGCCCGTGGGGTTTTGGGGTCAGTCTTCTTAGCTTAACGGAAATTTACCCTGGGTACTGCCCCGACCGCACCTCCTCACAGAACTGCTGGGCGGCATCGATGGCCTGCTGGCGCAGGTTGGCGTAGGCCTTGGCGAAGGGGGGCTGCCAGGGGGAAAGGCCCAGCACATCCGCCGTAACCAGCACTTGCCCGGTGCAGTGGGGGCCAGCGCCAATGCCAATGGTAGGGATGGTGAGGGTGTCGCTAATGCGTTGGGCCAAGTCAGCGGGGATGTGCTCTAGCACTAGGGAAAAGGCTCCGGCCTGTTCCAAGTCCTGGGCTTCGGCGAGGATGCGGTCGGCTTCGGCTTCGGTTTTGCCCTGCTTGCGAAAGCCGCCAAACTGATTCACCGATTGCGGCGTTAGCCCCACATGGCCCATCACCGGAATGCCCCACTGCACTAAGGTTTGCACCCGTTCCACCACCGCCGGATGGCCCCCCTCAATCTTGACGGCCTGGGCAGCGGATTCTTTTAAAATGCGTCCCGCCGAGCGAATGGTGTCCTCCAGGCTGGGCTGGTAGCTGAGGAAAGGCAAATCCACCACTAATAAGGCCCTTTGGACTCCCCGCCGTGCGGCTTTGGCGCAGATCAGCATATCCTCCAGGGTCAGCGGTAGGGTGGTGTCATAACCCAGGGCCACCATGGCGAGGGAATCTCCCACCAGCACGATATCCGCCCCGGCTTGGTCGGCAATGTGGCCCGATGTCACATCCCAAGCCGTTAGCACCACCAGGGGCGAGGCTCCCTGCCGCTGCTTCCAGGTCGCCACTTGAGAAACACTCACTGCCATCGTTGCCGCCTCAGAACGTCCATACTGTCATTGCATACCCCCAAATTATCCCTGGCCATGGGGGCACCCGGAGAGGATTAGTCGTCATTCCCACCCCGGTAGAAATCCAGGGTATTGAACGCTCACTTATACTAAATCCTGATTGATGCCCCCCGTTTGGCAGGGCAGGGTCTCCCTGACCCTACCGCCAACCCTACCTTGCCGCCCTGATCCTGGTTGCCCATGACCCCTGTGCCGCCCGACCCTACCTCTGCCGGTGGAGCCAGCCCCGACCAACCTGCCGCCCCTGCCCCGCCTTCGACAGTGCCCGATCCGGCGTCGCCGATGATCTCGCCTGCCAACTCGCCTAGCCTAGGCGAGGATCCGCTTCCCGTTAGCGATCCCGCCATCACGACGGTCAGTTTCCTCGCATCCGCCAATGCCGTCACCTTGGTGGCGGTGGCGATCATCTTTATGGGGTTGATTGTCGATAGCGTGTGGCTGATTTTGGCGGGTTCCCTAGTGGCCACGGTGGTTTCCCTGCGGCTGATGTGGCCCGTCTTTGCGGAAATTGTGGCGGAGCTTTCTCCTCGGCAGCAATCCCTAGTTATTTCCGTCCCTAGCGTGCTCATCGGTCTGTTTGGGCTGATGCGAATTACCGGAATTAACCGCGCCATCCTCACCTGGGGGCTGACCCTGCGCTGGGATGTGCTGGGGGCTTTGGGGGACTTTTTGGGGGCGATTGGCCAGATTTTCATCGCCTTTTTGGCCCTATTTGTGGCCTGGCGGCAGTACGTCATCTCCCGCGATTTGACCCTACAGCAAAACCTGATCACCCAGCAGCAAACCATCGATGCCTACTTCCAGGGCATTTCCGACCTGGTGTTGGATGACGAAGGCTTGCTAGAGGACTGGCCCCAGGAGCGCATCATTGCCGAGGCCCGCACCTCCGCCATTCTCAGCAGCGTGGATGCCGGGGGCAAGGCCAAGGTGATTCGCTTTCTCTCCCGCTCTCGACTGCTGACGCCCCTCAAGCGAGACAACCGTTTGGGGCGGGCCATCCTAGACGGCCGGGGCGGCTACGAAGAAGACCGTCCCCAGGGCACTCGCGTCATCGACCTAGGGGCGATGCTGGCCATGGCCGACCTCCACGGTACCGACCTGCGCTGGGCCGACCTCAGTGAGGCCAACCTGATTCGCGCTAACCTGCAAGGCTGCGACCTGGTGAAAACCAATTTTTCCCGCGCCATCCTCTGCGACGCCGATCTCTCCGGGGCCGACCTGATGGGCACTTTGTTTTTCTACGGCGATGCCAAAACCGCTACCCCCCGCACCCGCACAGGCCTTCCCGACTACCGCACCGGGGCCAACACCGGGGCCGTGGTGGAGGGCATCAACCTCATGAATGTCGAACGACTTTCGGAGGAACAACGCTGGTATTGCTGCGCCTGGGGCGGTTCACTCACCCGGGCTACGGTGCCAGGGGGCTGTGGGGATATTCCCAACCTGCTGGGCCGTTAGCCCCCTACCCGCATCGACCGCCACTGGCCCGATCCAGCCACCCTAGTGGACGGCTAACGTTGACGACCAACCCAAGGCCGAGTGCCCCGTTTCGGCCTTGGCCCAGCACACCCGATCCGTTGAAGGGCTGTTTGGTGGGCTGGTGACGTTACCCGTCTATCGCTTGCGCCCAGGCCAGCGGGTGCCCATTTCCGTTGCGGCTGACCAAAACAAATACAGCACAAACAGGGCAATACCCATCAAAAAGGGAAGCATGTCGTCGGGCATAGATTTAGCACTGAGCCTCTCATCCATTCGTAGGTTAACCCATCGTCGCTGGTTGAACCCATGCCCCTCGGCTCAAACGGGTGGGGAGACCTTGCCTCGACCTATGGTTGGATGAGTTGGCTATCGGGTGGATGGAAGGCCGATGTGGTTCCAGGCTGGGAAACTGGGTTGAGCGATTTGCCAGGGCTACCAAAAGTCTGAGACCTGATAGCCGAGTTCCGCCAGCATAGTACGCAGCAAGGGCAAACTGAGGCCGATGACGTTGCTGTGGCAGCCCTCTAGCTTTTCGATGAACAGCCCTCCCTTGCCGTCGATGGCGAAGGCTCCGGCGCAGGCGAGGGGTTCGCCGGAGTTGACGTAGGCGGTGATGGTGTCGTCGTCGATGTCGGCAAAGTAGACGCGGGTGACGGCAGCACGGGCGATACAAACCCCGCTAGGAGAAATGAGCACATGGCCCGTATAGAGGTCGCCCACCTGGCCACGCATGGCTTGCCAGCGGGCGATGGCCTCTTCTTTGCTGGCGGGTTTGCCGTAGATTTGACCATCGAAGGCCAGCACCGAATCGCAGCCCATGACCATGGCGTTGGCAAACTGGGGGGCCACGGTTTTGGCCTTGTGCTGGGCCAGGGTGACCACATGGCGCGGCGGGTCTGGCTCGTTAATTTGGGATTCATCAAAATTGCTGGGGCAGACGAAGGGATGAATCCCCGCCCCCACCAGCAGCAAGCGACGGGCCTTGGAAGCGGAAGCCAGGACAAACTGAGGTCGGGAAGCAGTCAAGGACATGGAACCAAAGGACACACTAAGCAGCAGGGAATTTAAACTCAAAACCCCTCTATCCAAAGGCTACCGCTTATACATGGGGCGCTATCTTGCTTTGTGCTTAGGGTTGATCCCCCTTATCAAGGGAGGAACTGGAGTCAAAGTCCCCCTTATTAAGGGGGATGTAGGGGGATCGCCTAGGCGGTTATGGATAGCGCTGAGATGGGTATAGGTAGTAGATCCAACGGCGAGGGGTAAAGGGGAACTGAGGTCAAAGCCCCCCTTTGTCAGGGGGATGTAGGGGGATTGCCTAGGCGGTTATGGATAGAGCAGGCTAGGAGACCTTGAAGGAGGCAACAGACTGCTTCAGAGTATCCTTCATTTTGTCCCAGCGGTCTTCGTTGGTAGAGGCGTTGAAGGTGTAGAGCTTGCCCCGACGCACGATGGCGCTGGCTAGGTTGTGGCGGGTGCCAGCGGGCAGGTCGGCCACGTATTCCAGGATGTAGTAGGTTTTGTTGTCGGGGGTGTCGATGCGCTGGGCGCTGACCAGTTCTACGTTGCTGTCGTTTTCGGAGATGGCGTTGAAACTCTTAGAAAGCTTGTAGCCGACATCGGTGGGGGTGCCCAGATCCTCCAGCTTTTTGCCATCGGGTACCTCGCTAATCACCACACTGACGTTTTCGGTTTCGTGGATGATGTCGTGGAAAACCACATCGGCGGCACCGGGCACGGTCACCTCAACCCAGCCCGTGGGATACATGAAGTCGTAGCCGTTGTAGGGGTCGGTGTAGCTGAGGAGGCCACCGCCGCCGCCGACGCAACTCTGTAGGGCAACGGCAAACACCAGTAGCAGCACAGTGGCCAAACGCTTGAACATGGGTTGAAATCCTTCGGTCATCGTCGCTTTTATTGTCGCATTGAACGTTGTTTCTAGCCGCGCTCTCCCTGGGGGAGAGGGGCTGGGGCTGAGGGCTAGGACGGGGCTAGGCGTTTTCAGCGGGTTTCTCAAAAAACAAGAGGTGCTGTTGTGGCAAGGCGTCGTCGGTCTTTAGCCAGCGCAGCCCCACGGCGGCCATTTCGCGTTTGACCTGGGCCTCGCTCATTTTGTGGAGGCGCTTGATCATCACCAGGGGGTTTTCCGCCCGATATTCCGCTAGCACCACCCGTCCACCGGGCTTGAGGGCCGCCACAACGCCCGCCATCATTTCACGGGGGTAGGCAAATTCGTGGTAAGCGTCTACCATCAGGGCAAGATCTAGGGTGTTGATGGGCAGGTTGGGGTTGTCCTCCTGGCCTAGGACAGGTTCTACGTTGGTGATTTGGTTGGTCGCTAGCTTTTCGCCCAGCAGGGCCAGCATCTCTGGCTGTACATCTACCGCTAGCACTTGCCCTTGGGGTACCCGCGTCGCTAACCGCGTCGCAAAGTAGCCCGATCCAGCGCCAATGTCCGCCACGATGTCCGTGGGCCGAAGATCCAGGCGATCTACCGCAACCTGAGGCCGTTCCTGCAACCCTCGGCTGGGCCGATCTAGCCAGGCGGCTCCCTCGTGGCCCATGGTTTTGGCAATTTCCCGACCCAAATACACCCGCCCAATACCGTCTTGGCTGGGGGCGATGGTTTGATAGTCGGCGCGAATCGTCAGCGGTAGGGGGCCGCAGGCGGTGAGACTAACCCAGGTCAAGACGGCCAAGAGCCACGCCGTTGCTCTAGCCCAGGGAGAGAACTCCGGTTTGTGTGGGCTAATCATGGCTTGGAATTGCCCCTGGAGATGTGCCCCCAGGTAGCCTAGCAGAATGGGTTGTCGCCAACGGTTCATAGCCATGGTTTCGCCTATCGGTTTGTCTATTTTCTCCATCGTAAGATAGCTGTCGATCTAGGATAGTAGGGGGTGCTCAGTGAGGATTGCGAGTCTTTGGGTGATCCTCGCCAAGGATCAATCTTGGAAATGGAGTAACGAAAAGATTGGAGAGTAACCACGATCCCAAGGACATGCAGGGGCTACCGGGGATAGGGGATACCCTGGCCTATGCCCTCCTAGAGGCCTTGCAAACCCCAGTTTGGGTCTACGTCCTAGAATCCCTCGACCTATATTGGGCTAACCCCGTGGCCCTAGGCTGGATGGGGATTGCCTCGGTGGCTGAAGCTTCGCCCTGGATGCGAGTGGCTGGAGCCGATTGGGTCAGTTTACTCAATCGCTATCGCCAGGTGGTGCAACAGGGACAGCACCTGGGGGAACTGTGGCCCGTGGATAGACCCGATCAACAAACTCCCCTCTATTGCATCGGATCAGGGATTGACCTCGGCGATGGGCGGAGGGGCTTGTTGATTGAAGGGCACTGGCTTTGTTGGGGAGATCACAACCAACGTGCCATGCTGGCGGCTATCCCAGATTTGCTCATCCGCATGAATAGTGAAGGGTTCTGCTTTGATCTCATCGATGGCGGTGATGTATCGCTTTGGCAAGGGCTGCGTCCTGGGGAATGCACGGCCATCAACGACTTGTTACCCCAGCCCCTAGCCGAGCAACGACTGCACCATGTTCAGCAGGCGCTAGCAACGGGAAGCCGAGAGGTCTACCGGCAGGCCATTGAGCTGGATGGCCGCTTGCACCACGAAGAGGTGCGCATTGTGCCCATGGGCGAGACCGAAGTCCTGGTGATGGTGCGCGACATCACTTCGATGGTGGAAGCCGAGCAAAAACTCCAGGAGCAAGCGGAGCGCTTTCGTCAACAGGCCCAGCGAGATCGGGTGTTGGCCCAGGTTACCCAGCGCATTTCCCAGTCCCTAGACCTGCAAGAGGTGCTCGATACGGCGGTGGAGGAACTGCGTCAGATGATGCAGACCCAGCGGGTGATGGTCTACCAATTTGAGGGAGAAGATGGCAGTGGGAAGGTCGTCGCTGAGGCGGTGTTGGATTCGTCCCTATCGTTACGCCAGATTGAGATAGAGGATCGTTGTTTCGCCATTAACCATGACGCCATTGAGGCCTATCTCAAAGGGCGCATTCATCGGGTGATGGATGTCCAAGCGGCTTCCCTGTCGGAGTGCTACGCCAATATGCTTGCCCAGCTGGGGGTGCGGGCCAACCTGGTACTGCCGATTTTGCAGGGAGATTACCTCTGGGGCCTGTTGGCTTGCCAACAGTGCGATGGCCCCCGTGAGTGGACGGATGTAGAGGTAGACACCCTGGCCCAGTTGGCGAACCAATTGGCCATCGCAATTCAAAAATCTGAGCTGTACCAGCAGTTGCAGCAGGCCAACCGGGAACTTCAGCACCTAGCCACCCACGACAAACTGACGGGGCTAGCCAATCGACGCTACTTTGATGATTATCTCGATCAAGAATGGCGACGGCTTACCCGCGAACAGGCTCCCCTCAGCCTGATCCTTCTAGATATCGACTATTTCAAGCGCTACAACGATACCTATGGCCACCTAGCGGGGGATGCCTGCCTAGAGAAGGTGGCAGAGGCCATTCGGCGCTCCATTAAGCGCCCTGCCGACCTTGCCGCCCGCTACGGCGGTGAGGAGTTTGCCATTATCTTGCCCTATACCAAACTGGAGGGGGCGATACACACCGGCCAGCTGATCTTGCAGGAAATTGCGAATAGCCGCATTCCCCACAGCGGTTCCCCCAGCCATCCCTATGTCACCGTTAGCCTAGGCATCGCTTCGACCTATCCCAGTTTGGCGTTTGCCGCCCGGCACCTTACGGATCAGGCTGACCAAGCCCTTTACCAAGCCAAACAGCAGGGGCGCAATGGCTACGCTGTGGCTACGGAGATACCCGAGTCTAATCTCCTAGCCCCCGGCCTGCCCCATCCCGAGTTGCTCGATCTAGGCGACTCGACCACCGCTATCGATTGCCGTAGCGCCCCCAGCTGAGGAAGGCCGACACCACATAAAGCACAATCATGGATCCAACCACGGAGGGCAAAATCGGCACGTCCATGAACGACCAGGTGAGCCAGGGAAAGGCAAGGTTGTACTGACGTAGGATGTTGTTGAGCACCCATTCTCCCAGAAACACCCCGGCTAGACCGATGATCACTAACCCCACAGCCTTCCCCGGCACTCGGCGGGGCACCAAAAGGTTGGCCAGCGTGGCGCAGACGATGGCAATTAAAACTTGAACCAGCAGACGGGTTAACGTATCCATAGCATGACCTCTTTGACTGGGTAGTGCGATAAACCTCTCCCTCATTCAGCATGGTACCGAACCCCAGGGCACGGCTATTGCCCCAGTTCTACCGAACGACGATGGGCCGCTCGCACCGCTTCAATCAGGGCTGATCGGAGGCCCGCCGCTTCTAGTTGGGCAATGCCGGCAATGGTGGTGCCGCCCGGACTGGTAACCCGATCCTTGAGCACGCCGGGGTGCATCTGGCTCTGTTGTAGCAGTTCGGCGGTGCCCTTCAGGGTTTGGATGGCGAGTTGCAATGCCGTTGCCCTCGGTAACCCAACTGCTACCCCGCCGTCGGCTAGGGCTTCTGCCATCAGCGCCACATACCCTGGCCCCGACCCCGATAGGGCGGTGACGGCGTCCATGAGGGCTTCGGGTACCTCTACGACGTCGCCGACACTGGCAAAAATCGTCTTGGCCCAGGCCATTTGTTCTGCGGTAGTACTGACCCCAGGGGCAAGGGCGGTAACCCCAGCCCCCACGGTGGCCGGAGTATTGGGCATCGCTCGCACCATGGCCCAGCCAGGGAAGGCGGATTCCAAGCGAGACAGGGGAATGCCAGCCAAGATGGATAGCCCCAGGGGTGAAGGGCTCTGGGAAGCACGGGTGGCGAGATCCTCGGCTACGGTGGTTAGCATCTGCGGCTTAATGGCCAGCAAAATGGTGTTGGATTGGGCCACCACTTGGGCATTGTCCGTCGTGGTGTTGACCCCGTAGGTCTGTTCTAGAAATTCGCGGCGGGCGGGCTGGGGATCGCTGACGAGAATCTGTGAAGCGGCAAAGATGTTCTGATCAATCAGACGAGAGAGAAGGGCTTCCCCCATCACCCCACCGCCAATCACCCCTAGGGTTCCCTCTGTCATGGTGATTCCGTTTCAACCCACTGAAACAAACAATAATTAAACAAAAACAATAAGTCTGGGCAGATCCCGGCTTGGAACCTGCCCAGACTAGGAGAGCAGTCACGCTAATGGATAACCTAAGTTTGAGCGCAGGCGGCATGGACAAGGGATAAAGCCCTGGGATCTATCCCTGTGCCCCAGCGAACTCCCCTAGGCCATGCGGGCGATTGCCTCGGTGCCCCAAGCGGGAGCGGGGGGCATTTGTCCAGCCATGGGCATGGCCTGGGGCTGACCAACAAAGGTTTCCTCTTCGTACTCGGTAGGGGTGCTCACCTGCACACAGTTGGGGGTGAACAGGAAAATGCTTTCGCCAATGCGTTCTTGGTGGCCATCAATGGCGTAGGTACCGCCCGCCACAAAGTCTACGGCGCGCTGAGCCTGATCGGGATCCATAATGGTGAGGTTCAGCACCACGGACTTGCGCTCACGCAGCGCCTGGATGGCCATGGGCATTTCCTCAAAGGAGCGGGGCTCCATTACCACCACTTCAGAGGTGCCGTTCATTGCACCGGGCATACCAATTACATTGCTGGCCATGGGGGTCATTCCTGTATCAGAGGTCATTGTACGCTCCCGCAGACGGCGGCTGCGGCGAGGCTCTTCGGGCAGGGGTTGAACAGGGGGCTGAGGATTCTCTTCCTGATACAGGTTTTGGTACTCCTCTCCATCCATTTCTTCGTACTCGTACTCATAGTCTGCTGGGTCGTTGAGTCCAACGAAATCCCGCAGTTTAGCGAAGACATTGCTCACAACTTACACTCCACGATGACTATCACTCTCTTAGGTTGGGGCAACCCCGATGAGTTGATCATTGGGCTGTTCAACCCCGGTTATCCGATGGCCATGATAGCGCCTATTACCAATTTGCCAACGATTTTTTCAAAAACTTAGAGAAACCGATGGATGGGGGCCTGTTCAGAAAGCCAGGTTTGACTCGCTGGCTTAGATCGCTGTTGTCGATGCCTGCTGCTTCTCCCATAACCCCAATCTACAAGTAGATTCGTGGGCGAAAGCAAATCTTAAGAAGATTGGGTGGCTTCGTCAATTGCAACCATCAGCACCCTGTCTGACAAACCTTGAAGGCGCATAGACCTTGCAAATATCCTGCTTGCAGAATATTGAGCCACAGTATACACGAATTTTTTAAAGCCGATGGGGGATTCACATTTAGTTAAAAATCTCCCTTGGAGAGGGCCAAAAGAAAGCCCTCGCTGAAGGCTGTAGGGCAATCTTTCCGAAGGCCAACCCCCCTTTGGGAAGAGGACTTGAGCCTATCCTGCCTGCAAGTTAGGGGGGATGGGCTACTCGACAGCGCTGTCGAGTAGCCCATCCCTTTAGTTCGCCGCCTAGGGGCTGTTTTCTAGAGGGTAGGCCGAGGGCCAAAGAGGGTGGTGCCGAGACGAATCATCGTTGCTCCAGCGGCAATGGCGAGGGGGTAGTCTCCAGACATTCCCATGGAAAGCTGATGGATTTGTAGGTTTGAAAGGTGGGCTTGATTGATCTGATCGGCTAGGAGTTTGGCTCCCTCAAAAATCTGCTGCACCTCGGCAGGGTTGGAATTTTGGGGTGGAATGGCCATCAGCCCACAGAGATCGAGATGGGTGAGTTGGTTAAGGGTCGGTAAAGTGGCCTCCAGATCTTCGAGGTCGAACCCGGTTTTGGGCGGGTCGGGCACGATTTTGACCTGGAGACAGCTGTGGGGCCGTTTGCCCAGTTCCGCCGCCACTTGGTTCAGCCGTTCCGCTAGCTTCAGGCTATCGATGGAATGAATCCACTGAAAATGTTCCACCGCCCTGCGGGCCTTGTTGGTTTGTAAATGGCCGATCAGGTGCCAGGTAATGTCGGAATAGTCTTGAAGTTCCGCTTGCTTGGCGATGGCTTCCTGCACCCGGCTTTCGCCAAAGTGGCGCACCCCGGCGGCGTAGGCAATGCGGATCACCTCCACAGGGAGAAGTTTAGTCACCGCCACTAGCGTCACCGTGGGGGGCAGGGTGGCTTGCAGATGGTGGATCCGCTCGGTGATCTGCGGGGCTGAGGCCATCGCTGTCATTTAGCTGCCAACCTTAAGAATGCTACTGGAAGGTTTGCTTATAGGTGTGCTGAAGCTGGTCATAATCGGCTTGTTGTCCGGCCCGACGCAGTAGCCGCATACGGTTTTCCAGCATTTGGCGGGCGTTGCTGCGGCCAAGGGGCTGAAAGACGAGACCCTCGGTGGCGGAGTTTGTGACCAGAAAGAACAACCGCTGGGCATAGAGGGTGGCAAACAGCTCTTGCCCCTCTTCGACCATGCAGACCCTGAAGAGCAGGCCAAAGTTGGGATGATTGAGATAGGTTTCTGTGCTCATTCAAGTTAGGAACGACGATGGAGTGATTACAGGGAAAGGCCGCAAAGATCCGTCAAATTGGCAACACCCATTCTAAAACCTGTTCGCCATTCTAGACCTTACTAGGTTTTAATCCCTACTTAATTTATGCAGCCACCGATGGCCGTCCCCCATTTCACCCCTCTACCTTGGGTCATCTGCCCATCGTAGGATGAGCACCGCCCACCAGTAGAAAGTACACACAAGTCCCAGATATAGCCCATGCTCTGGAAAGATCCCCCCTAGCCCCCCTTAAAAAGGGAGGAACCGGAGTCAAAGTCCCCCTTACAAAGGGGGATTTAGGGGGATCGCCCAGGATGTTGCTACCAGCGGCAAGAGTCTGTGTACGTAGTAGCTAACCGTGGGGGAAACGTCTCCTTACCCTACTACGCCAAATCCTCCGCCAGGCTGATCCCCAGCGCCAAAAGCTGGGCCTTGGCCTTTTGCAACGATTCGCGCCATTCTCGGTCAGGCTGACTATCCGCCACAATGCCCGCCCCCACTTGACCCCACACGGTGGCGGGTGTCTGAGGGCGATCCCCTTCTTCCCCACCGCTGATCCCAGCCTGGTTGATGGGGGCTTGATCCACTTCGTCTTGGCCGATGTCACCCCGACCACCGCCACCCCGACCGTAAAGCAGAGTGCGAATTAGAATGTTCAAATCCAGATAGCCTCGCCGATCTAAATAGCCGCAGGAGCCATAGAACAGGCTGCGACGGACAGGCTCTAGGGCTTCGATGATTTCCATGCAGCGTACCTTCGGGCATCCGGTGATGGTTCCCCCCGGAAAGGCAGCCCGAATTAGATCCACCGCCGTTTTGTCGGGCAAAAGCTGCCCTACCACGTTGCTCACCAGGTGCATCACGTGGCTGTAGTACTCCACCGTTAGCAGTTCATCCACCTGCACCGTGCCCCACTGGCAGACGCGGCCTAGGTCGTTGCGCTCCAAGTCCACCAGCATGATGTGTTCGGCTCGTTCTTTGGGATTGCTGAGCAGGGTTGCGGTGTAGGCGGCGTCTTCGGCGGGGGTGCTGCCTCGTGGACGGGTGCCCGCAATGGGGCGCGTTTGGGCCTGATCGCCCCGCACCTGAATCAGCCGCTCTGGGGAACAGCTAATCACATCGCCCCAGGGGGTATGCCAGTAGCAGGCAAAGGGGGACGGGTTGATGCGGTGCAACTGACGGTAGAGATCCCAGCTAGGGGAGGTGGTTTGGGTGGAAAACCGCAGGGACAAATTGACCTGAAAGACATCCCCCGCCTGGATATGCTGTTTGGCTTTGACCACGGCAGCTTGGTAGTCCTCATCTGTCATGCCCAAGGTGAGGGGGAACGCTGGAGTCGGGGATCGCTGGGGATCGCTGCTTTGGGACTGGTTGGAATCTCGCAAATCCAGAGAATCCTGGGCTGAAAGATTTTCCACTTTGCCCACCAGACGGTCTAGGTCAGATGGTTCAGTGGCCGCTAACCAAAGGCGTTGTGCAGTGTGATCCAACACCGCAAACGTGTCAGGTTCGTACCACAACGCCACAGGAAAGGGTAGGGGATCAAGATTATGGCTTGGCAGTCGCTCAATTTCCCAGGCCAGATCGTAGCCCAGCCAGCCCAGCCAGCCCCCGGTAAAGGGTAGGGTTTGCTCTGCTAGGTCAGCTTCGTCACCGATCAGGTTTAGCCCTGATCCCCCGTGTAACCGTTGGGCCAGGGTGGGTAGAATGTCGCCCAAATCCGGCGTCCACAGTTGGGGCTGTCCATCCCAAAACCGGGGTGGGCCAGCACAGATCGAATAGCGACTGTGGGCCCGGTGGGGTTCGGCCAATTCTGGCAACGGGTACGGACTTTCCAACAGCACCGCCAAGGTCTCTAGACTGGGGGGCTGATCGAATAAAGAACCGTAGAGGGCCTGGAAAATCTCGGTGCCCGTGCGCTGGTTGAGGGGAAGAGAGCGCAGGTGCCAGGGGTGGGGATCGGGGATGGGTGGGGTCAAGGGTTGTTGGTTATGGGTTATGGGTTATGGGTTATTGGTTGTTGGTTGTTGGTAGGGGCGAGGTGCCCTCGCCCGGATGCTGGATTAACGGGTATTTTGCCCCCAGGATAATGGGGTGCCCCCGCCCGGATGCTGGATTATAGGGTGCTTTGCCCCCAGGATAGGCGCAGCCACCAAAGGACGACCAACAAACCCAGGGCGAACCAATCCCAGCGGCGCAGGATGAGCTGATACCAGCGGACTTGGTGTTGGTTGGGGCTGGTAAAGCCACGGACTTCCATGGCGGCGGCGATTTGTTCGGCCCGCAACAGCAGGTTTTCGAGCAGCCGTTCCACCACCGCCAGCCACACCTGGGCCGAGCCCCGTACCCCCAGCTTTTGCCAGTTAATCGCCCGCGTTTGCACCGAGCGCACCAGGTTTTGTACCTCCTCTAGCACTAGGGGGATGAACCGTAGGGAGAGCGTCACCGTCAGGGCAATTTCTGTGACCGGGAGTCGGAACCAGCGCAGGGGCTTCATCAGGGCTTCGAGGGCCAGGGTAATTTCTTCGGGGGCGGTGGTCAGCAGGTAGAGGTTGGTGCCGTAGATCAGCGTAAATAATAGAGTACCGACCCGAATGCCCAAATCTAGAGATCGTCGGGTGACGGTGATCGGCCCCCACTTGAATACCACATAGCGGTAGGAAGTGGGCTGGGGTAACGGTGGGACGGGTTCCGCTGGGCTGGGCTGATCCCCAGATTGGGGTTCAGCCTGGGTGCTAGGTTCCACAACCGATGCATTCCCCGAAACCGATGGATTTCCCGCATCAGTCCCGGACTGCGTTTCCGATGGTGTTGGGTTGAGCACTTCGGAGGGCGGTGTGCGATCCACTTGGCTGACCTCTAAGCCATCGGGCATGACAAAGGTGAGCAGCATCACCGCCAAACTCAACAAGGCCAGCCAGCCCAACTGTTGCCGCCACACTCGGTAGGGAATGCGGGCCGAGATCGTTAGCACCAGCAGCAGCCCAACTAGGGCAAAGCGCCATTGGGGATTGGCCAAAATGGGCGTCACCAAAATGCTCATCAGCCAAACCATCTTGACCCTTGGATCGAGCCGATGCAGCCAGGTGACGGGCTGTTCTAGGTAAAGACCAATGGGCAGGGAGCGCAGAAGATCCATAGAGCCGTAGCCAAGATGAGAGCGGGAACAGGGAGGACATCAACGGATTGATCCCCCCTCGCCCCCCTTAAAAAGGGGGGAACCGGAGTTAAAACTCCCCTTAAGAGGGGAGCCGGGGTCAAAGTCCCCCTTTACAAGGGGGATTTAGGGGGATCCCCAAGAACTTGCGGAATAAAAACACGATGTGTATACACAGTAGCCCACGGAGAGAAGGAGTCGGAAACGCTTCAACGTCCCTCTCCTGTTTTGGGGGCGGGGT
>CAZWNR010000038.1:0-14467 GCA_964635665.1 uncultured bacterium
GCCGAGGTGTTGGAGAAGGAGGGAATTCACTGCAACCTCACCCTGCTGTTTGGCCTGCACCAAGCCATCGCCTGCGCCGAGGCTGGGGTAACGCTGATTTCTCCCTTTGTGGGCCGCATTTTAGACTGGTACAAAAAAGAGACCGGGCGCGACGCGTACGCCCCCCACGAAGATCCCGGCGTGGTGTCGGTGACGCAGATCTACAACTACTACAAAAAGTTTGGCTACAGCACCGAGGTGATGGGGGCCAGCTTCCGCAACATTGACGAGATTACGGAACTGGCGGGCTGCGACCTGCTCACCATTTCGCCCCAGCTCTTGGCTCAGCTAGAAAGCACCGAGGCCGACCTGCCTCGCAAGCTCGACCCCGCCAAAGCGGCGACCATGGACATCGATAAAATTGCCATGGATGAGGCCACCTTCCGCACCATGCACGAGGCCGACCGCATGGCCAAGGAAAAGCTAGACGAAGGCATCAAGGGCTTTAGCAAAGCGTTGGAAACCCTGGAAGACTTCCTCGCCACCCGGTTAACCCAACTCACCGAGGGCGAACTTCGGGTGACCCACGCCCGCGACGACCTCTTCAAAGCCTACGACCTCGATGGCGACGGCTTCATCACCCGCGAAGAATGGCTCGGCACCGATGCCGTCTTTGATGCCCTCGACTCCGACCACGACGGCAAACTCTCCGTCCACGAAATCGGCGTTGGCCTAGGGGCGGCTTTCCAACTCGTCTAAAGTCTTTCACGGACACCGTTACAGCAGAAGGCGAGATTCGTTAACGGCGTATCTCGCCTTCTTGCATGGGGTTGATACAACGCTTGTTGCTCAACTTCTTATTCTCCAACCTGTCCGCCCCTGCCAGAGGTCCAGCCCTCCCATCCCAGGTTTTATCCCTTTACCATACTCCAGGTTTATCAGACAAGATACTAATCTTAACCGCATAGATAAATTTAGTAAAATTCCGAATGTTGAATTGAAAGAGGAGATGAATTTGTATCAGATTCATCATAAAGCTCTAGAGAATAAACAATGTCACACTGTTCTAGTTCAACTGCAAGTTCATAAAAAACTTCAGTAGAGTATTTCTCATCATCAAAAAAACTACCCCCCAAAAGATAATCCTTGCTCTGATCTATGTTAGAAGTTCGACTGTAGATGTCTAGGGAAACTTGACTGGTGCGGACTAAAATTTCGTTTTCACTCTTGAGACGAACGTTGTTTTGACCAAAGATAGATTTTAGAACCTTTTCTATAGCCGCTAAGTTTGTGGCTATTAAATCACCACTGATATGGTACTTCTTAGTGAACTCTAAGGAATGGTTGGAGCTCAAGGCTACCTCCTGCTGTCATTATTGAAATATCTAAGGAGCCATAGTCGCTTTGTAGACTAGCCTGTAAACCATCTAATCCTTCAACATCCTGAGGCCTTATTTTACGATTTAGCATTGCATACGAAAATGTCCTTGCCATACTATTGTACTCTCGACCACCTGTATCAATATCTTCAGCCAGGTTTCTAAGCTCTACAGAAGTTGCATGTTCTATAAATGTTTCTCCATTTCTCTTTGCACGATTGCCAAATGAACGAATTAAGAGGTTGTTGAAATTTGCTTCATTCATCATTACCGCAACGTCAATATCTCGGGCTGTTGGGCTGCGTAGAGAGGAGCCTTGAATTCGAACGTCATGGATTGGCAATCCAATTCTTGCCAATCCACCTATCAAATCAGCAGAAAAATTGTTATATTTGGGCAAATTCTCAAACCTAAAGGGGTAGCCTCTTGGATTGATAACTTTTACCCAATTATTCATTTGTTTAATCAAATTTTCATGAGTGATGGGCTTTTCTCTTCTCCCAGATATATAAAGCAGGTCTTCTATAGTAGCTAAGTCTAATCCAAGTCTTCTTGCTTTATCGTAAATCTGCCTCATCTGTGCGTCGGTCAGATGTGTAGGATCAAACTCTTCATCTTCGGCCTGCCTACCTCTGACTCTCTCGATCAGAGCATTCGTAACGTTCCTACTACGAGGATTGACCTCGCCATCTACACCCCAATGATTGCCTTGAACGACTAAATCCAAACGACTAAAACCATACCGAATTTTTATGCCCTGTAGCAACGGATTTAACACTGCCGAGCCTACTCTTGTGCCAGAAAAGCGATTAACTGCACTAACTGCCGCTTGCATTCCTAGCCGTAACCGCTCGTTGGGATCTTGCGGCACCCCAGCTTGAGCAACAAAACGGCCCAGCCGACGAGCTTGGTTGACAATCCAGGCGACGACGCGGTCGAGGGCACGATCGATGGGTTGGCGGATGCGGTTAATAATGTTGGTGACGGCATCGCTAACGCGACCTAGCCCCACCAAACGAGCTAAGAAACTGATCACCAGGGTCAGCATTCCGGCCATGGTTTGTTCGACCCGATTGGCGGCAGCGCCGATTGCCCCGCTGGCAATGGCCATCATTGAGTTTAGAAAGGCCATGCCGACCTCGGCAATTTGTCGCAGCCGCTCTACAAAGAACATGATGGTGTTGTAGATGGCGAGGATAGCCTGGATGAAGGCCCCCGCTGGGTTGAGACTGGTCAACAGACGGGTGATGGCGGCCTGGACAATGCGAGTCTGGACGAAGCTCATGATTTGCTCCATTACCATTTCCCGCAGATTGGTGATGCCCTCCAAAATTTGCTGCCAGGCCGCTGCGGGGCCTTCTGTTACTAGGGTTCTGACCAGTTCAAAGCCGGTTTCTAAGGCGGCGACAGCCCGTTCACCAATGACCCGAACCAGTTTTTGGCGAATATTTTGCCAGGTTAGGCCTAAAACGCTGAGGACAAATTTCAGGATTTCCTGCAAATTAAAGCCCTGGGGAATGTAGATATTTGCACCGCTCATGGCCCCCGTCAGCCAGCCAATCAGCGATCCTCGCAGGTGGGTCAGGAAATTGCGAGAAAACTGGCGGAAGCCCAGGATTCCGGCGCGCACCAGGTTGCGAATGAAGCCGATGGGGTTGCGAATGATGGTTTGGAATACGCCCGCCGCCCGCCGCAGGAATGGCATGGCCCCTGGTGCCAGTACTTCAAAAATAATTTGCAGCAGGTTCATCACCTGCCGACCGGCCCAGGAAATGAACTGTCCGACAAAGCCTAAAAAAGCGCGGCCTACTTTGGCAAAGGCGCGGGGCAGCAGCACGAAGTCCTGGATGGTGAGCGAGCGCAACACTTGCATAAATCGCCCTGGAATACTGCGCACAAAGCCCAGCAATCCACTCAAGGCTCCCTGGAACCAGGCCCAGGCCCGTGCCACCGCATTGGCCCGTTTGATGTTTTCCCAAACCTCTTGCTGGCCGATCAGCGTCATGAAGCCGCCAATCAGGGTGTCGGCATTGCGGGGATAGGGTTCGCCTGTGATTGGGTTATAGCCCAGCACCGCTTGCAGTAATGGCCAGCCTCGGGTGCCCTCCGCCAAACTGGCCAGGGGTCGCAGAATGGCATCGCGGATAAATTGCAGGATGGCCCCGCCTAGGCTTCTGACAAAGCGAATAATCCGGCTGATGGGGTCGGTAAAAATGCGTTTCGCCCGTTGCCAGACCCCACTCAAATTGAAAATATCCCGCCAGCTTAGGGAATCGAGAAATTCCATCACGGCATCTCGAATGGCACTGCCGGTAATGCCGAGGCCGTCGAGTTGCTGCTCAATCCAAGCACCCGCCCGCTCGAATACGCCATAGTTATCGAGGGCGCGGGTAATCAGGCTACCACCGGGGATAAATTCCACAATGGCCCGCAGAATGTTGGCGGCACTGCGATCAGCCCGCTGTCGGTTGATTGGGTTCACCCCAAGGATGATGGTGAACATGCGGAAGCCTGGAATGTGGTAAGCCTGGTCGGCAAAGTAGTCGAGGGCATCGCTGATCCCTAACCGCTGCACCTGCATCGACGAGGTGTGGGTGACGCTGACCGCCTCGCTGCGCTGCACGGTGTTTTCAGAACCGTTTTGATCCGGGCTCCCCTGTTCTGCCCCGCCCTGCTGGATGGTGTGAGTCAGCTCATGGGCAATCAGCTCTTTGCCTTCCTGGCTTTCGGGTTGATATTTGTCTTGGCCAAAGAAAATGTGATTGCCGATGGCAAAGGCCTGGGCGTTCACCTGGCGGTTGAGCTTGGCCGCATTGTTGTCGGTATGAATTTTCACCTGGCTGAAGTCGGCCTGGAAGCGGGGCTCCATGAAGCGGCGCACCGTCAGGGGCAGGGGCGAACCGGTGGCCATGCTGCCCTTGATATCGGCGGCGACGTTGTCGGCTAGGTTTGGTTGGTCATCAACTTTGCGCTGAACGGACTCCGCCTCCCGCTGCTCAACCTGGGTTTGCACCGTGTCTTTCTGTGCGGTAGTAACCTGGCGCTGGACGGTTTCTTCCTCAGGAGTGGCCTGACGGAAAAGACCGACGTGGGCAAAGCGGGCTATGTAGGGCGATTGAAGCCGAGGCTGAACCTGTTCGGGTTCTTTCATCGCCTGGGTTTGCACCACATCTTTTTCGGGAGCGACCTGGCGCTGAACGGTGTCTTCTTCAGGAGCGGCCTGAGTTTGTATCCGGTCTTGATCAGGGGCCGCTTGCCGTTGAACCGTTTCTTTTTCGGAAGCCGTCTGACGGAAAAGACCGGCGTGGGCAAAGCGAGCTATGTAGGGCGATTGAAGCCGAGGCTGAACTTGTTCGGGTTCCTTAATGGCCTGGGTTTGTATCGTGTCTTTTTCGGAGGCTGCCTGGCGCTGAACCGTTGCTTCCTCCGGTGCAGCTTGCCTTTGGACGTGGTCTTTTTCGGGGGGCGTCTGGCGCTGAACGGTATCTTCCTCAGGGGTCGCCTGCTTGAACAGCCCTGATTCGCTAAATCGGCTGATGTAGGGAGATTGCAGTTTGGCCTGAACCTGTTCCTGCTGATTCTCAGGGGTGACCTGGCGAAAAACACCGCCTCGGGGTGTTCGGGTGTAGGCGATGGCACTCTCCGAAACGGCTATACGCATGACCTTCTGGGCCGTGGTATCGGCTTCCTTTTCGGCAGGGTCATGGGGGGAGGAGACTTTTGTGGCCCGTTGAATCTGCACACCACCGTGACCTGCCATAGACCGGGGTCGCCCCTGCTGATGGGCAGAGGCCGGACGTACTAGGGTAGCTGCCCGATGAATGGTTTTTTGCGAGGTGGTTTCCACGGTCAGTTCCCTCCTGGAGGGTTGGCAGGGTTGGACAGGTTGATTTGGCAGTGGGTTACACGGTTCGACCTTCTTTTAATAATTCACGACGCATTCCATCTTCTAAATCGACTTGAGAAATAGTGGTTTCATGGCGACTTAATGCTTTAAGGGAGGCGTAGCGTACGACATTCATAATGGTGCCACCGGATACATCATAGTTATCGGCCATGCGTTCCAAACTGATGCCTGACTCTAGAACGGCTTTAGGCGAAAATGCATTTTTCCAGAGACGTAGCCGTTCTGCGGGCTTGGGCACTGGAAAGTGAATCATGGAATCAAAGCGACGCAAAAAAGCGTCATCGATATTACGTTTTAGATTAGAGGCTAGAATGACCACACCGCTAAAGGATTCGATGCGCTGGAGTAGGAAGCTAATTTCCTGATTGGCGTAGCGATCATGGGAGGTATCCACCGTGGTGCGCTTGCCAAACAGGGCATCGGCCTCGTCAAAAAAGAGAATCCACTGCTTATGTTCGGCCAAATCAAAGACTTTGGCTAGGTTCTTCTCTGTTTCGCCGATATATTTTGAAATAATCAGACTTAAATCAATCTTATAAACATCGCAGTCGCAATATTTCCCTAGCAAACAGGCGGAAAAGGTTTTGCCTGTGCCAGGTGCGCCATGGAACAAACTGGTAAAACCGGGGCGTAGTTTTTTGTGCATTTCCCACTCTTCCAGCAAGTGTTGGCCGTGGTGAACCCAGTGTTTAATTTCCTCCAGTTGTTCTAGGGTAGCGTAGGGCAAAATTAAGCTGTCCCACTCTAACGGCGTGTGGATAAGCTGGGCCGGAAACTCACTACTGAAATTGGGTTTGTAATTTAGGCCAGTGGTGAAGCGATGGAGATATTCCGGGGCGATGGTGAGGGCTCCGCTGAGCAGGGGTTCTCCGCTGGGTACGGGGGCCAGGGTCGCCACATTGTTTTGGGCAAAGAGATGGTCGGGGGCGAAGAGGTCGTAGAGCTTAAAGCGAGTGGTCAGATCATCCCCAGCCAGAATGAAGGCCGCCGTTTCTCCGGTGGGCATAAAGCCGCCATGGTTGGCACTGTGCAGTCCGCCAAATTCCGTAAATCCTCGTCCGGTCGCTTCGTTTTTGCTCCACAGCACATCTAGAAGTTGGGGTCGAATGTGGGGAATCAGGGCCAGGGCCAGCACCAAACGCTCCGCCGCCGCAAGGCTATGGGTGGTAACAAACTGGCCATAGGGCGAAGGGCTTTGACTCAGATCGGGAGGGGGGATGTCGGCAACGGCGTGCGCTGGGGCCGTTGGGCTGTCTGAGCCAAAGTAAAGCTTCAGTCGCGCATCCAACACGGTCGCGAACCAGTCTAATTCTTGCTCCAGATCTTGAGCGTTATGGGTTAGGGGATGGGCCATTCGATGTACAGGGGGTAGGGCATCCAGGGCAGTTTGATCAGGCTAATGCTCCAGGGCAGATGATTGAGCAACATATCGAAGGGTCGGCCTTCTACCCGCAGGCACCAGCCCTGATCCACCGGGTAAAGCAGCCCCTGGCGCAGCAAAAACGACGAACGTAAGCCCTCCTCGGAGGTATTGCCGAGAATCCTCCAGTAGCCAATGGCCGCCTGGAGTAAGGTGGTGGCCTCCTGCTGATCAGCGGGTGTCACTAAGCCCTCGGCGACGGTCAGGGGCGTTGGCAGGGCCAGACCCAGCAGCACTTTGATCAGGTCTAGTTCGTACTCGTAGAGATCGAGGGTGCCGGTGGCCAGGTGATGGAGCAGGGCCGCCGCTCGGGGTTGGTCTGCGGGGGAGATGTTGCGCTGATCCGTCAGGAGAATACCGCACTGATCAAAAAAGTGAGGAATAAACCCGTGCAGCAACACCAATCCAGCGAAATGTACGCGAATGGGGACCTCTGAGGAGATATCTGTCGAGATCTGCGGAACATTAACGTATGCCGCGATCAGACGATCCTTGTCATCGGGGGGCGAAACTGGGGCAGAGAGGGCGGCCTCTGCCGTGGGGGAAACTGTGTCAAGAGGTCGGGAATGGTCGGCCATGGGCTGATCATGCTGATGGTCTGGGGGCCAGGAAGGTTGTCCCAGGCTGGGATTCCGGATAGCATCAGAGGGCATCAGGGCGGTAAATGACGTCTCTTGGGGCAAACTAGCCAGAAACGTCCGCAGGATAGACCTTCCCTGTGCCAAGTCGGGGATCTGGGCGGTAACCTCCTCGAAACTGGGGGGATGGCCCGGACGATGAGTCGCCAGACTGGTGGCCAGGTAGGTCGCGGTGACGGAAAGGCGCAAATGGTCGCTCAACTGGGGATGGCTGAACGCCAGCCAGCGGGTCAAAACGTCAGCAATGGTACCAGCCCAGGTCGCCTTCACAGGAGCCAGGAGAGACTGGACTAGGGCGGGGCGGTCGGCTACCGGAATGATTTGGAGGAGCCGAAAAATAGGGGGAACTTCCAGCGATTGGGCACCGAGAGCCTGTATCAGAGATGACCGCTGATCCTGCCAGACAGCCTGCAGGGCGGTGGCAATCTCAGCAGCCGGTAAGTCCACAACCTCCCAGGGAAGAGATCCGGTGCGAATATACACCAGCAGCCGTTCCAGCCAGGTCTGGGCAAGGGAAAGGCTGCGAGCCAACTGGTGCTCTACCGGGGCCGTGAAGGCAGGATTTCCCGTGGAGACAGGGGTAGTTGTGACCGTTGAATGACATCGCAAAACCTCATTCAACTGCTCCTGGATCTGCTTCGAAAGGTCATCCCACAGGGTTTCGGGGGTGGCCTGCACATGGAGTTCTAATTTAGACAGGTGGAGGGTGTGATCATCATCCACAGCCCGGTTAAAAGCTCGATCCAGCAGGGGCAGTAGCTCGGCTTCCCACTCATTGCGGAGCCGTTGTCGCAGGGCAAACGCCGCTGGGGCGGTGTCTGTGGTGACCATCCAGCGAAGGCAGCGAAGGCGGTGGGAAGGCACTGTCATCACTTATCCTCGACCGATAATGCCGCTGAGCATGAGCTTTAAATTTGAATCCCTCACCTGGTTGTTGACAGCGGTTAGGCCACTCGTTACGGTTGCAATCGCATCGTCCTCCGTCAACGTATTGCGAGCATCAGAGACTTTCATCAGGGCATTGAATCCATCACTACCCGTTGTGACATCCGCATTTGAGCTCGCTACATAATCAGCGGTTAATTGGATTGATTGAGCTAAATCATTCTCGGCAATTTTGGCCTGGGCTGCATAGGTTTCTCGTTCTGTTCTAGGTAAGCTAGATTGATTCGCCCTCTGCCTGAGTAAATCTGCCTTGCTCTGTTTTGCCTCCAGCTCCTTGACCTGGGCTTCTAAAAGCTTATCTGTAAAAACGGCCTCTGCTTTAAATCCTTTCCCTGAGAATACATTTCCTACGGCCTCAAAAACTTTGATGTATTCCTTCTGGAAATCAATTTTTTTCTGAAGTTCAGGCTCAAAATCAAGCCTAAACTTCTCAAGTCGCGTACCTAGCGATCTATCTAGGGACGGGATCACCTTGACGCCAATACCAATATCCTTGTCTAGCCCAAAATCGGGCTTGAGGGATGGCTTTTGCTCATCCTCTAAAGGCTTGTCCTCTTGAATTTCTTCGGCAATGTCATGGATTGCGTAGGGCAAGGAAAAGTCGGCGACGACAACGTTGTCATTGTTGTAAACTAGCACAAAAGTTCCGCCTCTGTTGACGCCACCAAAATGCTCTAAGGCTGGATATTGACTAATAAATTTATGGAATAATTTGTCCTCCTCCTCTTTTTCTTCTTTTTGCTTCAAGATTTCATCCAGCCAAGTAATCCACCGTGCTGGTCGATAACTGATGAGATCATCAAAGGGCGTGTTGAAGTCAGTTTTGATCACATTGCTGAGGCTCACTTTGGCGATTCCTGCGGATTCTGTTGCCTCTTTGAGATCAGATTGCCAGTTAGAGATAGGACGATAATTAGTGTAAGAAGTATTGAGTTTGGATTGCAGTATGTCCTTCTTGCTGCGGATCGAAGCGTTAGCCACTCGAGCCTTTCGCTTTAACTCTGGGGTATCGTCTTCATCCGTTACTGACTCTTCCACCATGGTCTGGAAATCCTGGCTAAAATCTGAAACCTCATTGATTTGATGAGAGAGATCTTGACGAAAAAGCCGATGGAGGCGGTGTAAATTGTCATACTTAAACCGTCGTTTGGGAATAATTTTAGTCCTGTCGCTATCTGCCATGACGGCTTGAATGGCAAAGGGTAAATTACTCGCTTCGATAGCAGCTTCAATCTCATCAAGAACCTTCGTTACCGGTTGACCAAGATGTCCTTCAATTCGGAAAAATGAGAATTTCCCCCATTGTGTCCCTAGAGGATTAGCAGCCCCGCCCCGCGCTTGATACCGTTCAGCCGCGTTATAGGAGTAGTTATAGGTATCCATGCGCCGTTGGTGTAGTCGATAGTTCCACTGCTGATGGATAGGGGCGCGATCAAGATCGTTATAGTAGTATGGAATGGCCCGTTCTTCGAGGGAGAATTCCTCAGATCGACTGGGGGTAATAAACACCTTTGTCTCTGCTGCTAGCTGATTAGGATTCTTAAAGGTTTGTAGTAGTGTATCGATTTTTTGGGCCAAGAACTGAGCATGACGCAATGATTCAGTCGTCTGACTAGTCAAGGGAGAGGGATAAAACGGAGTACGGTTTTCGTCTCCACTCGATCCCTGCACTACATTGCCGATTAACAAGTGTTTGGAGAAGCTTTCTGTATCTGGGCAAAGCCAGGTTAGTTCGTTGAACAAAAGATCTCGGAAATGGTTATAGGTTTCTACCACATCCTTGAGGAAGTCATAGTAGTATTGGATGCCAATAATTTCTGTGGTTCCGTCAAAATTGCTGTGAATGGCGGTCAATCGGGAACGCCATCCGGAGGTCGGATCGGTGGGAAAAACCTCCGTTAGAAATGCACCGCTGGCGGCCCAAAATCGAGCAAACTGGTCATTCAGTTGGGTGCGGATCGCATTATTAACCCCACGATAGGCCCCGGCAATTTGCTGAATTGTCCTGAATGTTTGGGAAAATGTGGGGCGAGCGGCGACAATTTCCTCCAGTTGCTCGAAGGCCTGGTGGGGTACGGCCACTTCAGATTGTAGCCGTTCGACGGAGGTGTTCTCAACCATCAGCACCCTGGGGCTATCGATGTAGTCCTGGCCGAGGTTATCGCAGTCTGTTCCTGAGCAGAGATCATCGTCTTTGAGGTAGCTTTCCATGAATAGGAGGGCTACACATTTCTCTAGCAATTGACCCGTTTCGGCCTCAAACTGAGTGAGGAATTGGGCCGTCTCATCCGGTTCACCGACTTCCACCAGTTCGTAGACGGCGATCATCCTGTCGTCGATATAAAACGGGTCGTACTTGGGTTTTGACTGGTCGTAGGGCTTAAACCGATCAAAAACCTTGGACTGCCCCAGGTGAAACAGATCGCCATCGGTGGTGAGGCCAATACCCTTGCTGACGGTAATGCGACCCTCACGGAGGGAAACCCGCAGCCCCGCCCCAATGCCGACGCCCAGCAGTTGTACCCGGCTGAGGCGGGCTTGGTCACTGAGGTAGTTGGCAATGCTGTTGAGCTGATCGTGGGTGAGTACTTGGTCTGGCTCGAAAACGCTGTACCGGGTGTTAATGGCTCTCAGACTGGTGAAAATTTCTAGGGTACTCATGGCGGTGGTGGGGGAGAGAGAAACGACAACGAATCAGAACGCCCTAGGGAGACTTACGTATTTGGGGGTTCAGGGGGGGAAGGGGGGGTAGGATCAGGAGGTTCAGGTTCGAGAGGTGAGCGGTCTAGGGTGCCCAGGGCGGTGCGTCCCACAATGAATTTGGGCTGCGTTTCTGGGCTTTTACAGGGGGTGAGGGCCTGGGCTGGATAGACGTTTTTGACGGCAAATAAACTTTCGATAAAAGCATTGAGTTTCCCTTGGCGATCAGCACGGGTCACATCGGCCTTGAGGTACAGCCAATCGCGATAGCGGGCTTCTAACTCGGCCATGGCATCGGCGTTGATCCAGCAGACCTTGGGCAGAATGTGGGCGGGGACTTCAGCGCGAATCACCGTTTCAGCAAAGCGGCGAAAATCAGGCTTGCTGAAGCGGCTACCGTAGGCGGGCAAAATCACCTGCAAGCGGTAGGAGTAGGGGTCTGCATCGACGCAGTCGATGCAGTCGGGCAGGGGGCAAATGGGTAAAAACGGATCTTCGGAAATCTCAGAGGCTGTTGCGGGAGGATCAGGGCGCAGCAGGATCAGCTCAACCAGGTACATCCCCTCGTCGCTGTAGTTTTGCTTGAAATACTCAATTACCTCGTCGATGGCCTGGTGCATGGCGGCCTCGCTGGCAAAGTATTCAATGCGTCGGGCCACAATGCGGTTGGTCTCATCCACCAGGTTGAAGTAGTGGCGGCCATCGGTAGCGACTCGATGCTGGTAGCGGCTGGGCTGTTGGGCGTAGTCTAGGGCGCGGCGCATGGCGGCTTGAGCATCGCCCCTGGTTTCGTAACGGGTGCTACTGCTGAGCAGAATGGCCTGGGTTTCGCGATGGCGCAGACGAAAGCGAAATTCATTGTTGGGGGTCGCGTCAATTTCGGCATAGATGTCGTAGGTGACATCCCCCAGGTTGCGGCGCTGATGGTTGCGGATGCCCAGGAGTTTGGCGATGCGTTTGGCGAGGCCAGAGATGTTGTCGGAATTCCAGAGATCAGCGTCGTCCCGCAGGGTGTAGTTGTAGGCCAGGGCGCGATCACGGCTGATCTCTGGGTAGTTAGCCAGGAAATCGCACTTCTGGCGGATTAAATCTGCCGGGCGAAACCGCTCCGCTGGACTTTCCTCAAAGGCCAGATACAGGGTGTAGGCTAGGTCGTAGAACTGTTCGGCAAAGCGGGCAATGAGATGATCTAGAAAACGGTTGCGCCGCTCATAGCGTTGCTCCCGCTCTTGGTCATCGCTGGCCTGCTGAAGGGCCAGTATCGCCCCCTGGGGATCGTCCAGGCCGTCAGTGGAGTCTGGATCACGATAGATTTTCTGGTAGTCTGCGAAGGATGCCACCACCTGGAAAAAGTAGGTGCTGTGTAGGTTCGGGTCGGTGGACAGCAGCGCCTTGACCTGGCTCAACTGGGCGCAGTAGTTGGCCATCAACTGGTCAAAAAATAGCAAATACCCCTTGAGCTGGTAGGCCAGGGCCTTGCGGGGTGCGCCGACATCCGGGGGGAGTCCCACCGCACTCAGGCCATACACCTCCGGCAGATGATTCTGGACAGAATAGTACTGGCTGATCTGGCGATTGCGCCCCTTAGGAATCTCAAAGTCATACACAACGGGCGTTTCTGCCTTGCTCCTGACGGCTTCAGCCGACCGATCATAAAACCTCTGCACCTGGCTAGGGCTGGCGACTACTGGCATAAACTGCTTGTAAAACACCAGCCGCGAGGGGGCAAGGCCGGTGAATTCGGGCAGATCAGTCAGCACCGGGGGCACCAGCAGCGCCTTCTTCCCCGCTGCCACGGGCACCACCCAGGGGTTGTCTAGGGGCGGCAGGGATACGTCCCCCTTTGACGGCACTGGGGTGACGACGATGTCGCGCACCGCCGTTATGCCCTCAATGTCCATCAGAATGTTGATCACATCGGATAGGCGGATTTCCCGTCGCAGTTCGGCCTGGGCTAGCTCCCCATCGTCGATAAAGCCGCAGTCTAGCAGCGGGCCTTCAAAAATTTCGTCCACGGTGTAGGGGCTGCCATCGGCCTTGGTGCGGGCCAGCATTTCGCTGAGGGAATAGTTGGCCACCGCCGGGGCAAGGTACTGCTGCACCTGAAACCAGATGTCGGCAGCAATGCGGGACACATCGGCAGCCGGGGCAACCTCCAACTCAGCGCAGAGGCGAAAGGTCTGAGTTTTGACATCACCGAAGCTGACAAAGTCTTCACAGAGGTTACGGTTGGCCTGTAGCCGTCCCTGCACCGCATCCATCACCTGTTCCTGACGTTCCTGAGTGGTGATGTCGTCGTTATACTCGATGGTGACAGCGTATAGCCCTTTCAAATCAACGGGAATCACGCCAGGATCCCCGGAATCCACCGCCATGAGCTGACCCCGGCGGGTGTCAGCGTAGTACCGCTGGGGTGCAGGAGCCAGCCAGGCATTTTTCACCCCCGGCAGATCGATCAGCAGTTTGCGGTAGTCCAGCAGGGTAAGGGGACGGTTGGGCAGAATCTGTCGGGCGGTGAACAGGGTATCTCCCGCCCCAGGGCCGGATGCCGCCAACAAATCGGCCACCGGAAAGGAGGCCCGATAGCCCAGGTCGGTGAGGGCGTAGCACAGCAGTTCTAGAATCGTGATGCCGGGATCGTGGAGGTTGTAGTCCGTCCAGATGCGGCTGGATAACCGCTGCACATGCTGAAGCCCCACCCCATCGAGTGGGCGAGGATCCACGGCAGGGGCCTGGGCGGATAAGGGGGCAATGGTTTGGGGGGGTGGAGGGAGCATGGCTCAATCGGGGGCGATAGGGGTAATGCGATGGAAGCTTTCGGAGACCAGACTGGTGTCGGGGGTGGTGGGCTCGACCTGGTTCAGGTCGCGGAAGGTGGGGCTGTTGCCGCTATAGCTGTAAAGTTTGAAGTCAGTCAGGTAATCGACGTAGTTCAGTTCTTCCACCATGTCCAGCAGCACCGATTTGTACACCCTGCCGCCAAAGCTGATGCCGGCCTGAGCCGCCTTCCACCAGGGGGAGAGGTAGTCAATCAGTGCTTGGTTGAGGGCGGTGCGGTAGAAATTTACGTCGTAGCCGGGACGAAATCGCACCTTGAAGTCGGCCTGAACCTTCTGGTAGCGGGGGTTTTTCACCTGTAGTTGCACCTGCATTCCCGTCCGTTGCTGCAAGTAATCTTGGATCTGGGTGAGGGTATTCAGATCGACTTTGGGCTGTAGGGGATCCAAGGCATTCTGGTTGGTCAAATCCGGCACCACTACAATCAACACATGGCCGGGAGCTAACCACTGACCTTCCCTGGCGTGGGGAATCACCTTCACCTTGTGGACGTTCTTAAACCGATTCAGCACCAGCCGTTCGTAGTCCCAGGGGGTGATGGCCCGATGCTTGTGGCGCAGTCGCTCCGCCACCCGACTGTGGAAGTCGTCCTCGGTTTCCTGGGGATCATGACCAAAGGACGCGAACGGCTGGCTAACCGCCTTGACCGTAGCCAGCCCTC
>CAZWNR010000039.1:0-14399 GCA_964635665.1 uncultured bacterium
TTTCTATGGCTAAAACCATCACCTACAACGAAGATGCCCGTCGTGCCCTAGAGCGCGGCTTTGATATGTTGGCCGAAGCCGTGGCCGTTACCCTTGGCCCCAAAGGCCGCAATGTGGTGCTAGAGAAAAAGTTTGGCGCACCCCAAATCATCAACGACGGCATCACCATTGCCAAGGAAATTGAGCTAGAAGACCACATCGAAAACACCGCCGTTTCCCTGCTGCGTCAGGCGGCGTCTAAGACCAACGACGCCGCTGGGGATGGCACCACCACCGCCACCGTGCTCGGCCACGCCATTGTGAAGGAAGGTCTGCGCAACGTGGCCGCTGGGGCCAACGCCATTTCCCTCAAGCGCGGCATCGACAAAGCCACTGCTTACCTAGTAGAGCGCATTGCCGAGCACGCCCGCCCGGTGGAAGATTCCAAGTCCATCGCCCAGGTGGGGGCCATCTCCGCCGGGAACGATGACGAAGTGGGCCAAATGATCGCCGACGCCATGGACAAAGTCGGTCGCGAAGGGGTGATCTCCCTGGAAGAAGGCAAGTCCATGACCACCGAACTGGAGGTCACGGAAGGGATGCGCTTCGACAAGGGCTACCTCTCCCCCTACTTTGTCACCGACACCGAGCGGATGGAAGCCGTCCTGGAAGACCCCTACATCCTGCTGACCGACAAGAAAATCACCCTGGTGCAAGACCTGGTGCCCGTGCTAGAGCAGGTGGCCCGTTCCGGCAAGCCCCTGATGATCATCGCCGAAGACATCGAAAAAGAAGCCTTGGCAACCCTGGTGGTGAACCGGATGCGCGGCGTGCTGAACGTCGCCGCTGTGAAGGCTCCTGGCTTTGGCGACCGTCGTAAGGCCATGCTAGAGGACATCGCCGTGCTGACGGGTGGTCAGGTGATCAGCGAAGATACCGGGCTGAAGTTGGAAAACGTGAAGGTGGATATGCTGGGCAGCGCTCGCCGCCTCACCATCACCAAGGACAACACCACCATCGTCGCCGAAGGCAACGAGAAGGATGTGAAGGCCCGCTGCGAGCAGATTCGTCGTCAGATCGAAGAAACCGACTCTAGCTACGACAAAGAGAAGCTGCAAGAGCGGCTGGCCAAACTGTCCGGTGGTGTGGCGGTAATCAAAGTGGGTGCGGCCACCGAGACCGAAATGAAGGATCGCAAGCTGCGCCTAGAAGACGCCATCAATGCCACCAAGGCAGCGGTGGAAGAGGGTATCGTCCCCGGTGGCGGCACCACCCTGGCCCACCTGGCCCCCCAACTGGAGGAATGGGCCAAGGCCAACCTCAGCGGCGAAGAGTTGCTGGGTGCCCAGATCGTCACCCGTGCCCTGACCGCTCCCCTTAGCCGCATTGCCGAGAACGCCGGATTCAACGGCGCGGTGATCGTCGAGCAAGTCAAGGGTAAGGACTTCAACATCGGCTACGACGCGGCCACCAACCAGTTCGTCGATATGTTCGAGGCTGGCATTGTTGACCCCGCCAAGGTGACCCGCTCTGGTCTGCAAAACGCGGCCTCCATTGCCTCCATGGTGCTCACCACCGAGTGCATCGTGGTCGATAAGCCCGAACCCAAGGCTCCTGCCGCTGGCGCTGGCGCTGGCATGGGCGGCGACTTCGACTACTAAGGTTGCGCTGGCCTTACCCCAGATCCCCCTCCCCTTGGGATCTACTGCTTATACACAAGTCTCTATTCCGCTGCGTTCCTAGGGGGGATCACCCCTAGCCCCCCTTGTGAAGAGGGGAACTGGATTCAAAGTCCCCCTTCACAAGGGGGATTTAGGGGGATCTCCGAGAACTTACGGCACGACAACAGGATGGGTATAAGCGGCAGCCCAAGGGGAGAGGGGTCTTGTAAAAAACCTCCGGATCTCTTTCTGCTTTAGGAAAAGAGCCGGAGGTTTTTGATAGGAAAGGTTTTAACAGGCTCTATGGGCAATGGTGCCGAACCCTGAGCCCCAGACGCTCAATGCAAGCCGTGGCAAACGATATTGAGCAATCGCCCGAGACATGGGCGGATGCCTTGGAAGCAACGAAACGACGATGGGCCTAGCGCTGTTCCCGTAACGGTCTCTATGAGAAGTTGATCAAAAAAGTTAACCTAATCGGCCTTGACCAACCAAGTGGGGGGAAGGCTGCTGTCCCCATCCACAAAGGCGGTAGAGATATAGTCTAAATGCGCGGCGGAGATGGCATTCTGGTTGAGGTAGACCATATAGTTACCCATCAGAAAGTACACGGCCATCATGGCAGCAGCGGAGGAAGCGACCAGGAAACCAGCCAGCATCAAGGAAAATTCCTGACCTTTGACGGCTTGCTCCATCAGTCGAAGCGACCAAGCCACTAGGGCGATCACAATAGCCAGGATAAGGAAAAGCATGGATGGTTAACAGTGATGTTTATGGAGAAGAATGTCTAAGGATGTCTTATGAATGCCTTTATGTTACGCATTGTAACAGACGTTCATAAAACCGACCGCGCTTCCACAGAAAGAATTTAGCTTTGCGGTGGGTGCTAGGGTGTAGCACGCTTGTGCCCAGGGCCAATCCTTGCTAGGGCTTCGCTGCGGCTGTGTTGGCAAGGTGTGCCCTAGCCAAGGATTAGGTAGGCGATGTCCACTCAGCCCTGTCAAGGTGGAGCAGGTTTTGGGGTCGATCCCTAGGATTGGCCGCTGAGCCAAGACTAAAAGTCCCAGGCTCAAAGTCGAAATCCTCTGAAGAGGATTGACAGCCGAGTGCCCCAGTCTGCTTTAGCAGACTTCTGCGATCAGCCAGGGAGTAAACTCCCTGGTGGTCGTGGCCGGAGTCTCCTAGTCTCTGGGCATTTTGAGAATCATTGGCCCACCTTGACAGGGCTAGCATTGCCCACCCTACGTGGGGTTCTTTAAATTGTCTTCCTTCCTATATCCGTCTGCTCTGAGTGGCCGGATCAGTCGTCACTGGCGACAGTTACGGTGGGCGAGGAATTTGAGGCATCTGAGGCATTTGCTGCATCGGTGGCCCGCACTTCCTGCCAGTCGAGATTGCCCGTGGCATCGACGGTGACAAGGACGGTGTTAATGGTATCTGCCCCATCAACCAGGCCACCGATAACCCGACATTCAAACCGATTCCCTGGTTGATTCACCCGATACATCGCCTCACCACAATCGATCAAGGCCTGTTTGCCAATGGCCTCGACAAGCCCCTGCTGAATTCCTTCTTCCACCTTCGTCAGATTCAGCAGGGCTTTGGAGTTGGGAATATCCCAGGTAACGGTACCCTGATCATCCTGTTGGGTGACGTTAATGGTAAAGCTGCCCTCTGGATCCAGCTCTCCCACACAACGGAAAAAAGCTCCAGCCTGCTGAGTTACATCCGTAGGACAGCGCACCTCTCGCAGGGCCAACCGACGCCCCTGCCGTTCGATATCGGCTTTGATGGTGTCTTCGATGACGGATACATTCAACCGATTTCCACAGGCCGCAAGGGGGGCCACCGTTAGGAGAAGGACGAGAACGGACAATCTAGACAACGGACGTACCATGGGGCAATTGTGATTACTCACCTTTAGTTGTATCACCTGGGTCGGTTACCTTCGGGTAATGGAGCACACATGAGGCCGAGGCATACCCGCTGGCCCACGCTGTCCGCCATAATGAACATGGCCCTTCACACTTGTTCACAATGGCTAGAGATCTACGGCAATTCCTATCGCTCCTGGAAGATCGGGGACAGTTGCGGCGTATTACCACCCCGGTAGATCCGTATCTAGAAGTGTCGGAAATTGCCAACCGACTTCTGCTGAGCGGTGGGCCAGCCCTGCTGTTTGAAAACGTGAAGGGGGCTTCCATGCCCCTGGCTATCAACGTGTTGGGCACCGTGGAGCGGGTGTGTTGGGCGATGAATATGAACCATCCCCAGGAACTAGAGGCCCTCGGCGACAAGCTGGCGCTGCTGTATCAGCCCCGTCCACCCAAGACGGTCTCCCAGGCGGTGGAGTTGGGCAAGGCGCTGTTTGATGTGGTGAAGGCCAAGCCCATGCGGGATTTGCTGCCCCCCTGTCAGCAGGTGGTTCTCAAAGACGAGGCAGTGGATCTGACCCAAATTCCGATGCTGCACGTATACTCCGGTGATGCGGGCAAGGTATTGACCCTGGGACTGATGATTACCAAGGATCCGGAGAGCGGCATTCCCAACGTGGGCGTGTACCGCCTGCAACTGCAATCAAGGAACACTATGACGGTGCAGTGGCTGTCGGTGCGGGGCTGTAGTCGGCACCTGCGGAAGGCGGCGGAGATGGGCAAAAAGCTGGAGGTGGCCATCGCCATCGGTGTTGATCCCCTGGTGATCTTAGCTGCCGCCACGCCCCTACCCATTGATCTCTCGGAATGGCTGTTTGCCGGACTCTACGCGGGAAAGGGCCTCCACCTAGCCAAGTGCAAAACCGTGGACTTAGAAGTCCCCGCTGAATCGGAAATTGTCCTGGAAGGCACCATCACCCCTGGGGAAACGGCGGTGGATGGCCCCGCTGGCGACCACATCGGCTACTACGGCGGTGTCAATGAAGCGGCCCCGCTACTGCGCTTCCACTGCGTCACCCACCGCAAAGATCCCATTTATATGACCACCTTCAGCGGTCGCCCCCCCAAGGAAGACGCCATGATGGCCATCGCCCTCAATCGTATCTACACCCCCATCCTGCGCCAGCAAGTGCCGGAAATTAGGGACTTCTTCTTGCCCATGGAAGGGTTGAGCTACAAAGCCGCCGTTCTCTCCATCGAGAAAACCTACCCTGGCCAAGCCAAGCGAGCGGCCCTAGCCTTTTGGTCGGCCCTACCCCAGTTCAACTACACCAAATTTGTGATTGTGGTGGATCAGTCCATCAACATCCGCGATCCCCGCCAGGTAATGTGGGCCGTTACCTCTAAGGTAGACCCGGTGCGGGACGTATTCATTCTGCCCAATAACCCCTTCGACAAACTCGACTTTGCCACCGAACGGCCCGGCCTGGGTAGCCGCATGGGCATCGACGCCACCACCAAGGTCTACCCCGAAACCGACCGCCCCTGGAGCCCTGAACTCGTCCCTGATCCCGACACGGCGGCCCTGGTGGATCGTCGCTGGGCCGAGTATGGCCTAGGCGACCTCAACTTGGGCGATGTGGATCCTAACCTGTTTGGCTACGACATCCGCTAAAGCGCTTCACTTGTAAGCGTCACTTAAATAGTTGGGTATAGAGAACTAGCTGAAGTTGCGTCCCCCAGGGAGGTCTGCCAAGGTGTCGTTGGTGGATTGGATGCGGCAGAACTCCTGCTGTAGGCTGGCGAGGTTGACCTGATGCATGGTGTCGGCGTCGTACCAGGTGCCGTCGATGCCCATGCGGTCGAAGGTGGCGGTGGCGTCGGCGACCAGAGTGACTTCAAAGCCTAAATTGGCGGCCATGCGCACCGAGGTGGACACACAGTGGTCGGTGGTTAGCCCTACTACCACCAGGGCCGAAATACCCTGATCGCGCAGATAGGTCTCTAGGCCAGTGCCAATGAAGGCACTGTTCACGGTTTTGGTAAATTCGGGTTCGCCCGTCTGGGGTTGCGCACAGGGCTTAAGGGCATTGCCCGGTTGCCCCGGTCGCAGGGGAGAGTCGGGATCGGTGGAACAGTGGCGCACATGGATGACAGGATATTGTTTGTTGCGCCAGGCCCGCAGTAAGAGGGCAATATTGATTTCGGCCACTGGGTTATTGCGGTTGCCCCAGCGGGGATCGTCGAGCCCCTGCTGAATGTCAATCAATAGTAGTGCGGGGGGATTGGTCATCATCCATACCCTGGAAAGTATTCATACCCTGGAACATTGCCCTCAGTCTGCCATGAAAACCCCCACCGACCGAGGCCAGTGGGGGAAATTAGGAGACTCAAGCGATGGTTTAGACTCGCGCGATTTTCAGAGATCAGACAAAGATCAGATCCTAGAAGGACATCTGAGCCTGGAGGTTAAACAGGAAGATGTCGGGGTTGCTACTGAAGTTGTTAGGATTCATGATCCAGTAGGCAGAGGGCATAATCGCGATGTTGCGATTGAGGGGATAGCGGTAGGAAACCTCTACCTCCTGCTGGGTACCGCCATCGCCGCCGCCAGAAACCAAGAACTGCTGCCCTCCGGTGACATCGTAGGGAATCAGGTAGGAAATGGTTCCCATGGCTCCTTCCCTAAACAGGTTGGGGAAGGCAACCCCAATCTGGAAGGACTGGCCGTCAACATCACCGATCCGAGTGCGCGTCGCCGCATCGGTGAGTTTGACGCTGCCGTAGCTATAGCGCCCAAAGAAACCTAGCCAGCTCCAGGGCGTCCAGTCAAAGTTGACCAGGAAGGTGTCGGCGGGGGCATTGGTGAGGGCACCGCCAAACCCGTTATCTGCAAAGCCATACATGGGTTCGCTGAGGGTGCCGCCAATTTGGCCAGCGGCGTTGGGCATCAGGTTTGACCGGGTATACAGCAGCCGCAGATTGAGGTTATCAAAGGGCTGAAGGCCAATCTGCCCCGTGAGGGTGTTGGTGCCGCCAAACAAGCCTCGGGTGGGGTTGCCCGCATCCCGTTGACCGGGCAGAAACTCAGTGTTTTCTGCCAGATAGCCGACCCGAAAATCGAGCCAATCGGTCACGTCCCACACGGCCACAACGCCCGCCCCACGGTCTAAGGTGTTGACCTGGGTGCCGCCACTGGAGTTAAAGCTGTTAGCACCGGTGAGGAAAAAGGTGTAGCGGTTGTTGTCGAAGTAGCTGTACCAGTTGATGCGCGCACCGACGTCAATGGTGAGGCTGTCCCCCACGGGGAACATGTAACTCAGTTCGCGAATGGTGACATCAAACTGATCGACACCGCCACTTTGGAAGGTGAACGGAGTACCAAAGGTGTTGAATAAGCCCGCCGAACCGTAGAGGTTGGCCGGTGAAGTACCCGCCCCGGCCACAAACTGAAGCTTGAGTCGGTCGGATCCGTTGAAGGAGGTATCCATGTTGATCCAAGTCAGCGCCCCAGTGGTCGTGCTCGGATTACGGGAAACGGTGCGGGTGACTGGGGCGTTGGTGATTGGGTCCCGGGCGGCGGCAAAGATGCTGGTCCCCTCTGCCCGAATGTTGCCGTTGGCAAAGCCACCACCCACATGCATGAAGACGGAACCCCGTAGTTTGGTTTGGGTGGCAAACTGCTGGGCTCGCAGTTCAGCGGTTTCGGCCTCTAGGGCGTCCACACGACCCCGCAGGGTAGCTAGTTCGGCGGCAAATTCCTCCTGGAGGCGACGAATGGGAATCAGATCTTCGTCGGAAATCATGCTCAGGTTGGCCGCAAGCACATCCAAACAGGCATTCAGACCCGCCGCGAACTCAAACCGGGTGAGGCTGCGCTGCCCCCGAAAGGTGCGGTCAGGGTAACCCTGGATACAGCCATAGTTTTCCACTAGGTTGCTCAAGGCTTGGAAGGCCCAGTCGCTGGGCAGGACGTCGGAAAAATCCGTGACCTGGGTGATTTGAGCCAAGTCAGCCGCTTGAGGAACTACCCGCCCATCATTCTCTAGGGCAGCCTCTAGGTCGGTGACCAGGAACATTGGGGTCACTTCCACGTCAGAGGCCTCAGCATCCGCGATCTGATCACTGGAGGGCGTCGTTTCCTCACCCGTTGTGGAGACAGGGACCTCCTCATTGGCCACGGCATCTACCACTAGGGCCTCTTCGGACGCATCGGCCATCAGGACAGGCTCTGTGGTCAGGGTGGCATCAGCCAGGGGAGCCTCAGGCTGATCGCCAGAAAGGGCATCTGCGGTACGGGGAGCCTCCTCTTGGGTCAGGGCCTCAATGGGCGAGGCCGTTAGCTCAGTTTCGGTCAATCCTTCAGCGGCGGCGGGAAGGGCAGACAACAAGATCAACAGCGTAGCTAACCATCCCGAACCACGGCTGGCCCAGGCTAACAATCGAGACGAAATCCCCAAAGCATTTGTATTCAACATTCGTTCTCCTCACACCAAAGTAAGAGCGGGTTACGACAATCGCGGTCTATGGGCGCTCAAGAACCATAGACCCCTGGGTTCCCCAGGGTGCCGTCAGCAGCTAGGGCAAGCGAGCGCAAAGACAGGACGCCCATCGAGTAATGGAAGACCGTTGCCTTGCACCTAGGATGACGGCACCACTGGGATAACAATCAAAGGGTGGATCGACATATTCTGCCGATCACCTCGATGGACAGCTAGGCTTCGGCTTCGGCTTCAGCTAATGATTCTCTGAAGGAAGGAACCTTAGGCCGACCGGGCAAAAAGGTATTCAGCAAAATAGCCGTTAGACCCCCAGTGGAAATCCCCGATGAGAAGACGTTTCTAATCAGATCTGGTTTGCCATCGAAAATTTCGGGGTGATAGACCACGCCTAGGCCCAGGGCTAGGGAAATGGCAACCAGGATGATGGAGCGGCGATCCATCCCCGTAGAGGCCACAATGTTGAGGCCAGCCACGGCGATAGAGCCAAACATAATTAGAGTTGCTCCACCCAAAACAGGCTGAGGAATCGCCTGGAAGATGCCGCCAACAATGGGCACCAAACCGAGGATGACGAAAATACCCGCCACAAAGAAACCCACGTAGCGGCTGGCCACCCCGGTCATCTGAATCACACCGTTGTTTTGGCTGAAGGTGGTATTTGGGAAGGTGTTGAACACAGCGGCAAGGGCTGAGTTAACACCATCGCCCAACACACCACCCTTAATGCGCCGGAAGTAGATCGGCCCTCTGACAGGCTCCCCAGATACGGCGGAAGTAGCGGTTAGGTCACCAATGGTTTCTACGGCGGTGATGACGTACAGAATGATGAAGGGTGCAAAGGCAGCAAAGTTAAAGCCAAAGCCGAATCGCATGGGGACTGGGAATCGGACGATGGGAAGCTGACTGAGGTTGCTGAAGTTAACTAGACCCAAGAAAAAGGCAATGACATAGCCAATAATCAGGCCAATGGCAATGGCCCCCATCCGCAAAATGCGGTTGTTGGAGAGGGTCAGCAGCGTCACAATAGCCAACACAAACCCGCCTAGGGCTAAATTTTGGGTACTGCCGAAGGTTTCGGCAGCCTTAGCTGGGGCACCACCCGCCAAACTAAAAATCCCCGTTTTAATTAGGCTGAGGCCGATAATCATCACCACGGTGCCCGCTACCACCGGAGTGATAATTTCCTGGGCTAGGTGCAGAAATTGACTGAGGATAATTTCCACAGAGGATCCGAAAAAGCACACCCCGAAGATGAGCGCTAGGGCTTGTTCGGGGGTGGCACCGCCGTTGACGGCGGTTAAGCCTACCCCAATGACGGGGCCGAGAAAAGCAAAGCTCGTGCCCTGCAAACTCAGTAAGCCCGACCCCACAGGGCCAATTTTCTTGCACTGAATAAACGTACACACACCGCTAGCAAACAGCGACATGCTGATGATGAAGCTGGTACTGGCAGGCTCCACACCAAGGGCCGCACAGATGAGCAGGGGTGGCGTGATGATGCCGACAAAGGACGCCAGGACGTGCTGCATCGCAACAAAGGCGGCCTCCCCTACCGGGGGCTTGTCGTTCAGACCGTAAAGTATGCCGGTATCGTATTCGACAGTATCGGCAGGTGGCTCTGTGGCCACAGAGCCGTCTTCATAGTCAGGTTGGGCCATGTATCCTCCTCAAATCACGTGATTACCGAAAACACCCGCTAAAACCGCAAGGAAACCCATTGGCCTTTACACCCCCCAAAGAATGGCAAGCGCTTATGAGTTTTTTTGTGTTTGGGACTACAAAGCAGGGCTACTCCCAGGGGTTCTTGACACCATCGCCCTCGGTTGACGTCTACCTAAAGACAGAATTTCAATTACCCTGCCCCACTCCTAGGGGAAGCCATAGGCTTTACGGCACGCCCGGTGTACTGTATACAGTCTTATAGCGAATTACACCGGTTGAATCTGTAGCTGCCAGTACAGGATTTGCCCAGGTCGGGGCTATGGGACAACCTTAAGGCTTGGCAACCCAAGGGAAGCCCAGGGAGGATTAAAAAAATGGTATTGAGTTTAACAAATGCCCCCCATAGCTAGGGCTAGGATAAAAAGCCGAGTCCGCCAGCCCTGTTCCCCCTTGCCCTGAGGCGCAAGTGCTGAGTGACAACCGCTTGAGTTGGTCGCCCTGTTGATTAGGTATTTGCTCCATGGTCCGCGTTGTCTTTGGCGTGTTGATGGCTGTCATGGCCTACGGATGGGCTTGGGTAACCCCCGGTTGGGCAGATAAGTTAGTGCAGCCCCTAGTGTTTGACGATTCTGCCACCACAGTGGTGTTGTCTATCTACGAGTCCACCGCCGACAGTCAGGCGGATGTGGTGAAAGCCTTACTGAAAACCAGTCGCTCTTTCTACAAGCAAATCGGCGGTTTTGAACGATTTGCCCTCTTGACCAGCACCGACAGCCGTCGCGTGGCCACCCTAACCCAGTGGCAAGATCCTGCCAGCTACGATGCCTTTCAGGCGTCCTTAGTGACAGCAGAGGAAGAGGATTACACCAAGTACTACGAAAAGTTTGTCAAGGAAAGACCAGGCGGCAGTAGCCTACTCCTAGAACCGCCAGACCCCTTACTGACCACTACATTGACCATTGATCAGACCAAAGCGCCACCGGGCATGGTGCCCATTACGATTGGGGAAAACGCCCTGATTCAGATCATGGATCTAGCCGGCCACTCCCCTGCACAAAAGGATCTCATCCTCGATACTGCTCGGCGCTCTCTGGATGCCTTGCCCGATCTCTATCCCTCTCCCCGGTCAGCCCTGCTGCTTCAGGCCATAGACTCACCCCATGTTACCCTGCTGGCCAATTGGGGGTACGTCAGCGAATTTAGCGATGTTAGCCAGTTGCCAGTAATTCCCTTGGCGGTGCCCTCCCTAGAGGATACCCTTGCCGACGATGGGGAAGCGGATGACTCGATCACTGAAGAGGCTACTCAGGGGATGGCGTCTCCACCCCAGGCTGCCCTTTCCACCCTAGAAGATCTTGGTTTAGACGATCATCTATATCAGTTGGTCAAGGTGGTTGCACCAAAGGTGAGTAAGTATGGGGTGAGTTAGTGGGCAGGCGTTACGGTATGACCATCACCCCCTAGACGCCCTAGACCATACCCCCCCATTGCGATCAAGGGTGGGCTGTTGTAAAGTTGCCCCGATTCCCTGGGGTCATGTATTCTCCCTGAATTTCCCCATCGTTATTCACTCTGTGCCTTGGTTTGTTTTTGTTCTTTTCCCTTGCTTCCTTCCACTGTATGGTTGCCACATCTCCCCCCCAAAACGAATTTAGTCTAGGTCAGTATCTGCTGAGTGATGGTCCCGCTGGCTTTATGCTTAGCTGGGTTGCTGGGTTTGTAGATACATCGGCGTTCATCATTTTGTTTGGTATTTTTACGGCCCACGTTACGGGAAACATCGCCTTGGCCGGTTATGAGTTTGTCCAGGCCGATGAGGAATCTACTATCACCCATCTCCTCATGTTTCCTGCCTTCATGATTGCGGTGGCGGCTACGTCCCTACTCGCTCGCTATGCTCGCCATAAACAGTGGCCCGTCTTCGCCGTTTTGCTCACCGCTGAGGCCATTGCACTTTCCATTTTTCTCTGGGTGGGGGTCACCCTTTCGCCCTATCTAATCTTCAACGTACAGGAGGAGTATATTCTACCCATTGGCATGGCAGGTGTAGTCGCTATGGCAATCCAAAATGCCATCATGAAAGAAGCGAAGGGTGTGTTTAAGAGCTACATTCCCACCACAGTGATGACCGGCAATACGACGCAGCTAACCATTGACCTGGTACAGGTTGTCATCTCTAAGCTGGCCCCTGAAACCGATGAAAAAGCGGCTTTGGCTGCCGAAGAATCCATAGAACGCATGGGGCGGGTGATTCCGATTATTCTGGGATTTGCCCTAGGAGGCCTTGCAGCTACATATTTTGTTTTGATTTCAGAAACATGGTGGAGCCTGGTTTTGCCTACAATTGTCATATCGTTTATGGCAGTTGTGGCCTTTGCTGAACATGCGAAGGCAACGAAAGATAACGCCTCAGAGGTTTGAGTCAGCGCCTAGGCGGTTTAGTGTTTTTTGATACGGAGACTTTTTCAGTATGTTACGAGCGTTGATATCAATTGTGGTTTCTACCGTCTTGGCGGTGATGGTAGCCGTCAGCCCAGCCCAGGCTAAACCCTCTGGTCTTCCCTGGCTGCAAGGCGTGGATCTCGATGCCGACCAGCAGGTTCTTATGGAGCAGCTAGAGTCTGAGTATGTTCCTCAAATTGAGGCTATTTTGTTTCCCGACCAGCGGGAGAAATTTGAGCAGGCCATTGAGGAGGGCTACAGCCTACGAAAAGCATTCAAATCCATGGCCCTAACTAAGGAACAAAAGTCTCAGCTTTCAGCCGCTATGAAGGCCATTCCAACCCAGGAACTATTTGCGGCCCTCACCCCCGAACAGAAGAAAGAAGTCTTCATGAAGAAGAAGGAATTGTTCATGCCCACGGCGGATGAGATCGTTGAAAAGATTGAAGCGGGAATGAAGGCAAAGGAGAAATTTGCCACCGATGCCGCTGGGGCTGACATGGCTCCCACCGCTGAAGAAATTGGCGAAAAGATTAAGCTAGGCCTAGAAAAGAAAAAGGAGTTCATGCCCAGCCTAGAGGAAATTAAGGAGAAAATTTCCGCCAAAATGGAGAGCGTCACTGAGGGAGACGAATAGATCTATGCCAGTCTATTTCTGGATAGACCAGATCCTAGATTTCTACTAGTTCATTAACCTATTGCCCCCAGGACGAGGTTCCTTGTCTGGGGGCATTTTTTATGCCGTGCTTTTCTGAGCGTAGCGATCAATCTGGTCAAAGAGAGTTGCTAGGTGATCGGTGGTGGTAAAGGGGTTGAGAAGTACCGCCTTCAGCCAGTGCTGCCCTTGCCGTCGCGGCAGGGAAAGAAAGATGCGGGCTTCGGTCAACAGAAACTGCTGTAATTGGGCATTCCAGTCGTCCCACTGATCGGGTTGTAGGTGGGGAGGACAGCCCCGAAAGCACACCAGGTTCATCTCCGGTTCCGTCGCCAGGGTAAGGTAAGGGCGCTGGCGGATGTGATCCACCATGGCCGCCGTTAGGTGATAGCCGTGGTCTACCAGGGCGGCACAGCCGGATTGGCCCAGGTGTTGTAGCGACAGCCAAAGTTTGAGGATATCAGGATGGCGGGTACCCTGGATGGAAATTTCCCCCAGGTTGACCCAGTCGGTTTCGCTGTTCATGTAGGGGGCTGGGATGCGAAAGTGGCTATGGAGCAGGCTGAGGTCGCGAAACATCACCGAGGCACAGGTTTTGGTGACGTAGAGCCACTTTTGCGGGTTAAAGGTAACGGAATCGGCCTGCTCAATGCCAGTCAGCCGATAACGGTGAGTCGGAGAAAAGGCCAGGGCACCCCCGTAGGCGGCATCCACATGGAACCAGAGATCGTAGGTCTGGGCGAGGCGCTGGATGGCGGGCAGGGGATCAATATTCCCGGTGACCGTCGTTCCGGCGGTGGCCACGATGGCAAAGGGCTGCTTATCCTCGGCCAGGGCTTGGCGAATCAGGGTTTCCAGGGCCGCTACATCCATCCGCCCTTGGGGAGCGGGAACTAGGATCACCCCTTCTAGGCCCAACCCCAGCACCATGGCCGCCTTTTGAACAGAAGTATGGGCCATCTCTGAGGCTAGGATGACCGGATTCCTGTGCCCCGCTAGTCCTGTTTTTAGACAGCCCAGTTTCACATTGCGCGCCACGGTGAGGGCCTGCAAGTTGGCTAGGGTGCCGCCATTCACCAACAGCCCCCCGGCCTTTTCCCCCAGCCCAAACAACTGCGCAATGTCCGCCATCAGCAAGGGCTCTAGCCGCGACAGGAGGGGCGACATTTCCACGCTCAGCATGTTGTTATTGAGGGCTGCCGCCACCCAGTCCCCCAGAATAGAAACCGTACTGGGCAAAGGATCCATATGCCCTAGGTAACCGGGATGGGCGGGGTTCATCGCTCCGGCCATCACGCCCTTAAGGTCATCCATGAGGGTGGCCCAGTCCGTGGCCTGGGCTGGAATGGGTCGGTAGGGAAGTTTATCCCCAGACGGCAACGGCACCTGGTTACCCGCCGTTGCCAGGTAATCGACAATGCCCTGGGTCACGGTCTGCATGATGGCCTCAATGGCCTCCCGATTGTGGCCTAGGGGATGGACAAAGGCGTGGATAGGCAAATCAGCGGACACCATGGCAAACCCAGACTAGAACAACACCTCAAGCCTCTCCATTATCCGGTACAGCGGGATGCACCAGGGGCAGGGCCAGTCGCGCCGCTCCCACCATGCCCGCCCGAGTGCC
>CAZWNR010000040.1:0-14381 GCA_964635665.1 uncultured bacterium
CGGTCATGGCGCCCCCCATCAACCGCACAAACTGATCGCTAATGCACAGCCCCAGCCCAGTGCCCTCGTGGCTAGCCCGTCCGGTGGCGGTTTGGGAAAAAGCCTGGAATAACAGCACAATCTCCGCTGGATCAATACCCGGCCCCGTGTCTTCAACATCAAACTGGAGCCACAGCACCCCGCTATCTGAGCTAGGGGCCGCCTCCAGGTTAGGCCTTAGCGCCAATTGCACTCGCAACACCACTTGGCCGCTGTCGGTGAATTTAATAGCATTGTTCAGCAGGTTCATGAGCACTTGGCGCAGTTTGCGTTCGTCGGCGGTGATGAATGAGGGCAGATCGGGCGAGCGCTCTACAACAAACTTCAGGGTTTTGGCGATAGCTCTGGGTTGAAAGAGATCTTCAAGGTAGTCAATCGTTTCCTTGAGGCTAAAGGCCGAGGGGCGCAAAGTCATCTGCCCCGCCTCAATTTTGGCGAGATCGAGAATGTCGTTAATGAGATCGAGCAGGTGCTCGCCGCTAGAGTGAATCAGCCCTAGATCGGCCCGGTGGGGCTGGAGGTCGGGGTGACGGCTCAGCAGTTCTGTAAACCCCAGAATGGCGTTGAGGGGGGTACGAAGTTCGTGGCTCATGTTGGCCAAAAATTCGCTCTTGGCCTGATTAGCCACCTCCGCCTTTTGCTTAGCCTGCTGCAATTCCTGGAATTTTTGGGTGAGGGTGGTGGCCATATGCTGGAAGTTGCGCACTAGGGATCGCAGCTCCCAAACCGAACTTTTGGGCCATTGAATAATCCGCTGATCGAGTACCTGGCTAGGCAAGTTTGTGGTGGTCTGAGCCAATTGCAGCAGGGGCCGTACAAGCTGACGACTCAGCCCTGCGGCAATGGCTAGGGCCACCCCCGACACCAGCAGCAGAATCAGCAACTCCTCAATATGTTCCTGCTGCACACGCTCGGTATAGGGCAGGGCGGGTGATTCGACCACCAACGTCCAACCCTCCAGATTCGATAGGGCCGATTCCCGAATAAACCGAGACTGGCTCCAACGCCGAAAATACACCCGACTCGTCCCAATGGGTAACCAATGATAGACCCCGTTCCCCAAGGGCTGAATTTCTCCAGTCCGCTCTGGGGCGAAGGTGCTGCCCCGGGGGCGGTCAATATCGGTGCTGATCAACACCTGACGATTTGGATCCAGTAGCGTGGCATAGAAAGAAAGGTTAGCCGTAGCCGCATCCAGCAACGCCTGCAACGGAGCCAGATCAATCTCGCCCCATACCCCGCCGACCCACTGGTTGGCACGAGTAATGGGATAACCAATCATCGCCGTCTGGCCCTGCTGATTGGCCGCTTCCCCCAGGGGGAAGCGCGATTCCACGGGCAACAGCCCCCCCGGCACTGGCATAGATAGTGTGGGATGGTCGTGATCGCCATGGCTGGCCTCATTACCTACCTTCATCACAACCTCCCCAGCGCCGTCTGTCACAATCAAGTATTGAAAATCGAGCACCAGTTGCTGCATGGTAGCGGCCTTAACCTGGAGCAAAGGGGCTGAAACCTCGGTAAGAATTTGCTGTTCAGAGGCTTGGGCGGCGGTTTGGGCCAAGGCTTTTACCATTTGATAATGTCGCCCATACCAGCTATCTAATTGAGTACTGAGAGGGGCAGAGAGTAACTTCAGCGAGTTTGCTTCCGCTGCCACGATATCCGACACCACCCGATGGCTATCCATCGCTAGCAGCAGGAGGGTAGGGGTAAAGGCAAAGAATACCAACAGGTTAAATAGGATTTGCTGAAGGAGGAGCGCGCTGGCAGATTGAGGCCGATTTAACCAGCGATAAATGGGTGTGTACGACAGAATGATACTGGCAATGAGGGCATTAAAAATGCCGTTCACCGCCTGCTTTAGCATGATGATTTGAGTTTGGCTGCTATCTAAACCGAGGGCGTAGTGATAAAAAATCCAAACCAAAGGCATTCCTAGAAATACCCAATACAGAGCATTTAAAAGAACTAAATTACGCTCATTTTGACGATGGTATAGAACAGCAACCACAAAATACTCCGCCGTAAAAATCACCACGGCGTAGGGATGATTCCACAACACATAGGTATAGCTCCCGGCCACAACAGCCGCTACCCCGCCCCAGGCTAAGCCATAAAAACTCAGCACTAGCCAAACCGCAATGGAGCCAAACAGAAAGTCGATCCTAAAAAAGAGCGACCACATAAAATGATTGCCCAGCACCCCGAGGGATAACAACACCACAAGCCCGATCCAACTGCGCTGGTCGATTCGGCTAGGGGGGGAGAAAGGAGACTCACCAAGAAGAGTGGTCATAGGCCATGGCGGATATGAGGGCGGGAATAGGCGTGATCTAGATCACTCTACTCAGCATCTTACTAGGCTTAAAATGCCCACCTCGCAGCCAAACTTACGTCAGCAAAAGAACTTAACCTAGCCTATCGAACCCTAAAATCTTAACTATCTCTACATTCTGGGTCACAAATTTAACCTAGGTGGCCCATCACTGACCTAGGCCCCTTGGAAGGCAGATAGTCTTGTCAGGTATTCTACCCAGGAGGTCTAGAGGAGGGGTCTAAGGTATCTAGGTTGTCGGTTGGGGGCCATTAGTCCATCGCCCAAGCCTCCCTCAAACCAATTCGGTGCGGCTCTCGGCATCCCGATGCCAAGCCCCAGAGTAGGGGCAACCGTACCTAGCAGGGGAGGAATTGCCGCTTGTGTTCAGGGGGACTCAGCGTCAAAAATGCCCATAGCAATGCATACCTAACCGAGTAACCGAACCGCCATGACGACGATTCTGGAACAAGGCAACATTACCATCCATACCGAGAATATTTTTCCGATTATTAAGAAGGCGCTCTATTCCGAGCACGAAATTTTTCTGCGAGAGCTCGTTTCCAACGCCGTGGACGCCATCAAAAAGCTCTCCATGGTATCCCGTTCTGGAGAGTATAGCGGCGACATCAGCAATCCCGAAATCAACATTACGCTAGACAAGGATAGGAAAACCCTCAGCGTGTCGGATACCGGGCTGGGAATGACCGCCGATGAGGTGAAGCAATATATTAACCAGGTCGCTTTCTCCAGCGCCGAAGAATTTATCACCAAGTACAAAGATAGCGCCGCTGAAGATCCAATCATTGGTCACTTTGGCCTCGGTTTTTATTCATCTTTTATGGTGGCTAAAACCGTAGATATCGATACGCTGTCTTACCAAGCAGGGGCGGAAGCCGTTCACTGGAACTGTGATGGCACCACCGAATTTACCCTCAGCCCGTCAGAACGCAGCACCGTGGGAACCACCATCACCCTGCATTTGATGGATGGGGAAGAGGAATACCTCGAACCCGCCCGCATTCGGCAACTCATTAAAACCTACTGCGACTTCATGCCCGTGCCCATCAAACTTGATGGCGAGGTTGTCAACAAGCACGAAGCCCCCTGGAAAAAATCCCCCAGCAGTCTCACGGATGACGATTACCTGGAATTCTATCGCTACCTCTATCCGTTCCAGGAAGATCCGCTGCTGTGGATTCACCTGAATACCGACTACCCCTTCGTGGTCAACGGGATTCTTTATTTTCCTAAGCTCAAACCCGATATCGACATTACCAAAAGCAGCATCAAACTCTACTGCAATCAGGTCTTTGTCACTGATAACTGCGAAGAAGTCGTGCCCCGATTCCTCCTGCCCCTGCGCGGGGTAATTGACAGCACCGACATTCCCCTCAACGTCAGTCGTAGCTTTTTGCAGGGCGACCGCACCGTGCGTCGCATCGCCGACTACATCGCTAAAAAAGTGGGCGACAGCCTTAAAGCCCTGTACCGGGATGACCCCACCAAGTACATTTCTAGCTGGCAGGATCTGGGTAATTTCGTTAAGTTTGGTTCCCTCAACGACGAAAAATTTAAAGAACAGGTCAAAGACATTCTGATCTTCCGCACTACCGCTAAGTTGGCGGCTATTGAGGAAGCCACCAAGGTAGAAGTGCAAACCGAAGAAGGCGATGCCTGGGCTGAAGTATCTGACCATAAACCCGCCACCGACGCTAACGGGAATTTCTACACCACCCTGAAGGACTACCTAGATCGCAACAAAGACAAACACGAAAATCGCGTTTTCTACGCCACCGACGAAGTCTCCCAGGCCACCTATATCGATCTCTTTAAGGGGCAGGGGCTAGAGGTGTTGTTCATGGATTCCTTCATCGACACCCACTTTGTGCCCTCCCTAGAGAATGAGTTCTCTGAGGTCAAGTTTGTCCGAGTCGATGCCGACCTAGATGACACCCTTCTAGACAAGGAAAAGCAAAGCGAAATTGTTGACCCTGCCACCAACAAAACCCGCGACGACGAAATTAAAGAGATGTTTGAAAAGGCGCTGGGCAAGCCCCGCGTCAACATCAAACCCCAGGCCCTAAAAGGCGAAAATTCCCCTCCGGCCATGGTGCTGCTGCCCGAAGAGGCCCGCCGAATGCAGGAAATCAGCGCCCTGATTCAGCAAAAGGCGATGGAATTCCCTGAAGACCATGTGCTGATGGTGAACACCGCCCACCCACTGATTCAAAATTTGCTTGGCCTCAGCCAAAGCACGATTTTGGCTGCCGATGGCCAGGCTTCCCCCGCTGGAGCCTTGGCTGAAATGATCTGTAATCAGGTCTACGACACCGCCCTGATGGCCCAAAAAGGCTTTGACGCTGAGGGCATGAAAACCTTCGTCGAGCGGTCGAATACCCTGCTCACTAAGCTCACCGAGCGCTAGGGCTAGGATCACGTTTGCGGTGAATCTTGGCGTTGGATGATCAGAAAACAAGCCCCCTGCTAACGGTTTCGTTAGGCAGGGGGCTTGTTTCAGTTATGTAGAATGGGCTTAAAGCCTCAATTCAGTGTTGTTAGAAACCTGGTGTCCTCGTCGATTGGCCTGGGAGATTTGGCCTCTTTCAGGATAGGAACCAGGTTTCTGTATCGGTGCTCTAGAGCAGTTTTAGGTGGGGGTATTCGGCGATCATTTCGTCGGCACTGAGGGTTTCACCAGATTGCTGGGGCGTCCACAGCACCTCTACCGCCAGTAGATCGTCGCTGCCAATGGCCCCAATTTGGCCCAGCGCCCGCCGTAGGTCTTCGGTGGAGCGAATATCGGGCAAATCCAACTTGCCCTGGGCCGCCACGACGAGGGTAGCCAGAATGTATTCCCCAGGGCTGGCTAGGTCATCGGCTTCACCGGGCAGGGTAGCCTTGGGGGCCGCTTGGGTAATCTGGCTATTTACATTGGAAAGCGTTTCTTCCGTGAACTGGCTGCGGGTGGCCAGGGTGTAGCGGTTGAACTCTTGCTCGGCACTGAGCAAACGGGTTTGCTTGTCTTCGCTAGCCCCATAGATCCAGTAGTCGGGGTGGCGCAGCAGGGATAGGGTGGTTTCCTGGAGCAGCTTGGCCAGTCCGGCACTGTTGCTTGTATCGGCACTGAGGGCAAGGCGGTTGAGGTCGTCTTGCAGGGATCGGGCATTGGCCAACAGACCCACTTGCAGCTTGGCCACCGACACTGGAGGATTGCTAGAGGCGGCCATGGGGATGCCGTCTTCCCCTTCCCCAATGCGCCGGAAGCTGTTGATCACAAAGTTGGCAAGAGCAAAGACCATCAACAGGGTAAACAACCCGCCAAAGCCGCCGCCAAAACCAAACAGCGGGAACAGGAAGGGAAAGCCAAAGCCGCCACCGGGATAGTAACCGCCGCCGCCCACTGGAGCACGGGTGCTGGGGGCGGGGGCCATGCGCGGAGCCGGAGCCCGGAAACTGCCGCCACCGATGCGACCGCCTGCCTTGGCCGCCCAAGCACCATCGGCATGGCCAAACACTAGCACTAGGGCCAACCCTAGGGCCAGGGCGGGTTTAAATAGGGGCTTCACCCATTGCCAGTTGAGGCGTTGAAACAGTTTTTTTAGCATGGCTTATAAACACCGGAAACGAAGGGGCGTAAGTCAACATATCTATACTTTATCGCGGCAACCCCGGACAACCCAGGCCCACGATCCTCGACCCAGGCCGGAAAACCGTACTGGTTAAGGACGGCATCCCCTAGCCACCACCCACAATGGTGACAATCTCTAGACGGTCGTTGGGGCGAAGGTAGGTGGTGTCCCAAAGCTGGCGGTGCAGGATCTCGCCGTTATATTCCACCGCCACCAGACGCGGATTTAGCCCGAGGGAGGTGAGGAAGGTGGGTAGCAGGGTGGCGGGTTGACAGGGCTTGGTTTCGCCATTTACCCGCACGAAGAAGTGATCCAGGGTGGGGTCGAGGGTGGGGTCAGTCATGGGTACGGTAGGGCTGTTTGGGTTCGATAATTCAGTGAACTGGGCGATGAACCGGGATGGATGGGCTGATTTTGCCCTTTCCTATCCTAATGGGCCAGGTCTCCCCATGGGTCGAGGCGGGTTGACTGCCCCTTTGCCGGATATGGAATCTAGCAAGTTTTGTCGGTTAACCAGGGGGCGATGGCAGAGGTCTGTCGCTGAGTTCCCAATGCTGGCACACTGGAGGCTGTACCTGGGGACGGCTTGAACCACAGACTGACCAGATTGCAGATCCCCAGGACAGTCTGCGTTTGCCCCCAAAGTCCAGAACCCTTTACCATGTACGCTCTCACCCACTGCACGCTCTACACGGGCACTCGCACCCTTCAGGATCATGCGCTGATTATCGATGGGGCCACCATGATTGACCTGGTGCCCACGGCACAACTGCCCTCGGATATGCCCCAACAATCGGGCCAAGGCTGGGTGGCGGCACCGGGGTTTATTGATCTGCAACTGAATGGCTGTGGCGGGGTAATGTTCAACGACGCCATCACCGCAGACACCCTGGACACCATGCACCGCACCAATCTGCGCAGCGGCACCACCAGCTTTCTGCCCACCCTGATTACCACCTCCGACGAAGCCATGGAACGGGCCATTGCGCTCATGGATGGCTATCGGCGCGATTATCCAACCCGAGTTCTCGGACTGCATTTGGAAGGCCCCTACCTCAACCCCAAGCGGCGGGGCATCCACGACGGCGACTACGTGCGCCCTGCCGATGGGGCCATGATTGCCAAGTTGGCCCAGGCTGGCCCAGAACGGGTGCGGATCGTGACCCTGGCCCCGGAACAGGTGCCAGCGGATCAGATTCGCCGCCTAGCGGAGGCCGGAATTCGGGTTTCGGCGGGCCATTCCGATGCCACCTTTGAGGCGGCCATGGCGGGGTTTGATGTGGGCGTGGGCATGGTCACCCACTTGTTTAATGCCATGTCACCCTGGCTAGGCCGGTCGCCTGGTTTGGTGGGGGCTGGGTTCAGCCGCCCAGAGGTCTACGCCGGAATCATTGTGGATGGCCACCATGTCCACCTCGATTCGGTGCAGTTGGCCCATCGCCTCAAGGGAGATCATCTGCTGCTGGTCTCCGATGCCACGCCCCCGGTGGGCACCGAGATGGACTCCTTCATCATCGGCGGGCAGGAGGTCTTTTATCGCGACGGCAAATGTGTGTCGGCGGAGGGCACCCTGGGCGGTTCGGCCCTGACCCTGATGGAAGCGGTGCGCCTTTGTGTGGAACAGGTGGGCATTCCCCTGGCGGAGGCCCTGCGCATGGCCAGCCTCTACCCCGCCCGCGCTATTGGAATAGATCGAGACCTAGGCCAACTAGCTCCGGGGTATTGCGCCAATGTTACGGTGTTTGATCCCAAAACCTGGACGGTACAAGGGGTGATTGAGCAGGGGCAATGGCGTTTAGTGGCCTAAGATTCAAACTAAAGGGACGGGCGCGGCAGCCCCGCCACTCGGCCCTCCATAGTTTCGTGGGCGAGGGCTTGATCGCGCAGGCTAATCCACAGGCTGCACTGGTGGTCATCCAACGAAACCACCACGGCACCGCCTTTTTCACTAAGCTTGCAGGCTAGATGATATAGGCGGGTTCGTTTGTCGCTCTCCACCGTTAGCGCTCGGTAATACAGCTCGTTTTGATAGTGTGCGCCATCTTGCAAGGCCCCACCAAACCAGAACTTGAAAATGGGAATGCGATGTTCTTCTAGGATTTTTGGCAGCATGGAAAGGCCCCCTTGACCTCCTCAAAGCATACCCAGTTCAGCCAACCTACCCATGGTTTTCTCTGTGTTTAAACCGTTAAAATACACGATGAAATAAAAACTTTTCTAACATTAATCCCCGTCAGATAGATCTCCTTCGGGGCAGGCGCTTTAAATTCCATGCCAAGTCTGGCGGGCATGGGCCGACTCTACCAAGGATTTCACAATATCAAGGCTGAGCGGTCTGACTAGAAAACCGTCCAGTTCTGGGGTGTCTTCAGTATGATTCCACTGGGGGCTGGCAGAATCGGTAAGAGCCACAATAGTCACATTATCGGCAGGTGAGTTTTGTCTCAAATGTCGCACCAAGGTCTGTGGCCAAGACGGGCCACTGGGATCGACCAAAATGACGAGACAAGGTTTTCCTTGACCTAGTTGGGTCATCGCTTGCTCTGCCGAACGGGCTACCACCACCGGATAGGGCAAATCGACCTCTATGGCGTGGATATTGCGAATTTCCTGATGATCGGGAGCTAGAACGAGAATATAGCCATCGTGGGTCGGGATCATGATTGGAAAGACCATAGCTATCCCCATAGTAGCGGGGGGGGAATGGGGCAAATTAGGGGAGATGGTGGCTTTTTTGCCGTTAATTCCCGGTTTTAAGATGATTTAGGTCAGTTCTAATTCCGCTGATCTTCCACTTTTTTTAGGTTCTATTCAATCCATGGGTAACATGTCCGCCTGAGCTAAGGTAAAAACACCCCTGATTCGAGGAAAGACCGTTCTAGCCTAGACGCCATCCCCCTAACGGCAACGCCCTAACCGCTAGAACCGATTATTCCTAGCCAGCTAGCCAGCTTGGCGTAACCCTAGCTACAAAAAAAGCCGATGGCCTTTGATATGTTTGGCGGATAAAATTTGACGTCTATTCCTAATCTCTGTGGGTTCTGTATCCGTTCACGTCATTGAGGGCAACCCCCATTTGCGTTCGCTCTTGGGCTGGCACCTTCAGCAGGCTGGCTACAAGGTCTTTCAGTCAGCCGATATGGTGCGAACCCGTGATCTCTTTCAGGCCAAGCAGCCCAACTTGGTTATCCTAGATTCCCAATTGCCCGATGGCGACGGTTTAGAACTGTGCCGCTGGCTCCATAGCCATGGTCAGCCCTTGATTATGATTCTTTCTGCCTGCACCACCGAGGCTGATATTGTGTCGGGGCTGCGGGCTGGGGCCGATGACTACCTCACCAAACCTTTCGGGATGCAGGAGTTCCTCGCCCGTGTAGAGGCCTTGACCCGCCGCATTCGGCTGATGAGCGCCCCCGCCTCCCTCACCTACGGCGACCTCAATATCGATCTGGTGCAGCGTCGGGTTCACTTTCGCGGCGAGTATATCGACCTTACCCCCCAAGAGTTCAGCCTGCTCTACGTGCTCACCCAGGCCTCCGGTGCCCCCCTCAGTCGCACGGATTTACTGCGTCGAGCCTGGCCCGATGCCATCGACAACCCCCGCACCGTCGATACCCACATCCTATCTCTACGCAAGAAAATCGAGGCCGATCCTCGCCAGCCCAATATCATTCAAACCGTACGCAATGTGGGCTATCGGTTCAACATTGAGCGCGTAACCGCCGAAACCAACGGCCATAGTCACCACGCCCACTTTGCCGCCTCCCATCTTTCCTAGGGCTTTAGTAGAGGCAGCAAACGGGATGAGCGCTCACCTCGCCCCTGGGTGTTAGGGGTAGCAAGGCAGAACTCACGGCATTGCGGTATAGGATAAATGCCTGTCTCTAGCCAAAGCGAGTAAGTTTTTCCATGACCCATGCCGATCAACCCCTCAAGCCTTCATCAGATGGGATTCAGGTAGAAAGCCATAGCCATATATCTATGGCGGAACTCCCTAGCAACGGCGCATCCTCGGTAACGATCCGTCCTGCCACACCAGCGGATGTCACGACGCTCGTGTCTTTAATCCAGGCCCTAGCGGAGTACGAACAGCTTTCCCACGAGGTTACTGGATCGCCTGAGGACTTAGCCCAAAACCTGTTTGGCGATCGGCCCTACGCCGAGGCCGTACTTGCGGAGATCGACGGAACCGCCGCCGGAATGGCGCTTTACTTCTATAACTTCTCCACGTTTTTAATGCGGCCTGGGCTATACCTTGAGGATCTCTTCGTGCTGCCCGCCTACCGTCGGCAAGGGGTGGGGCAGGCGTTGTTTAGGTATTTGGGTAAGTTAGCCCTGTCCCAGGGCTGTGGTCGATTCGAGTGGAGCGTTCTGGACTGGAATACCCCCGCCATCGAGTTCTATCAGCGCATGGGAGCCGAGCTAAAGCCAGAGTGGCAATTGTGTCGCATCACCGGAGACAGGCTACAAGCCTTTGGCCTAGGGTGAACGGCCTATTCAGGCAGTCCCCCAGGACAGTTAGCGGTCAGGGCCTGGCTGGCCTGGGGCGAGGCTCCTTTGATGGGCCTAGGGCAAAATCCGTCCCAATCGGCCAGTTCATAGGTATGATTCTGGCCAGAGAGTCGCTCAACACCTTGTCACCATGGCACAGATTTTTATTTCAGCAGGCCACGGCGGTTATGAAGAGGGGGTTGCTGATCCTGGCCTGGTGTTGCCCGGCACAACGGAAGCCGCAGAGATGATTCAGGTACGGGATTTGGTCGTCGCCGAACTACGGTCGCGGGGGCTGCCGGTGCTGGCGGTACCCGACGATCTGAGTACGGCCCAAACCCTGGCCTGGATTAACATGCGCTGCCAACCCCAGGACGTAGCCCTGGAGGTGCATGGCGGGGCCTATAGCGATCCGGGGGTGCGCGGTTCGGCGGTGTTTTACATTGCCCAAAACGAGATGCGGCGCTCCCATGCGGAGATTCTGCTGCTGGCGCTGCGGCGGCGGGTGACGCCATTGCCCAGTCGAGGGGCCAAACCCGATACCGAATCGCCGACCGGGTGGCTAGACTTTACCCGTTCCCTGCGCTGCCCCTCGTTGCTGATGGAAATTGGCCACCTCAACAGTCCCCAGGATTTAGCCATCATCCAAAACCAGCGGCGGGATATTGCCCTCGGTCTCGCCGATGGGCTGGCCTCCTGGAGTCGATCCGTGGCTCCAACGGCAGCAGCCAGTACCAGTGCCGCCAGCGGTTCCACCTTTCCCGAAATCCGCATCAGCATCAACGGCGGTATCTATCCCGAAACCGGGATCATCGTCAACAACAACGCCTACGTTCCCGTAGACCTCGCTGACCTGCTGGGGGTAGACCTCACCAACGCCCCCAACATTACCCGTCTGCGCTACGGCAATGTGGTCTATATCAAAGCGGTGGATCTGCGGAGCTACAACGTTTCCGTGAACTGGAATAGTGAGACCCGTACGCTGCTGCTGCGGTCGGCCACGGGTATGGGCCTTTGCCCTGGGGCCATGGATCGGCTGATGGGCCTGGGCAGTACCTCCGAGGTGCAGTTGATTATGTTCCTCAAAACCGTCAACGAAGCCGCCGTCACCCAATATCAGGATTTAGCCAAGCTCTACCGAGAAGAGGCCGCCGTTGAGGGCGTAAACCACGACATCGCCTTTTGCCAAATGCTGGTGGAAACCAACACCCTCCATTTTGGTGGTAGCCTAAACCCCGTCCACAACAACTTTGGTGGGCTAGGATCCCCCACCGGAGGGCCGGAGGGATCTTCATTTCCCACTGCCCGCATTGGGGTTCGGGCCCAAATTCAACACCTAAAGGCCTACGGTAGCCTAGAACCGCTGATTCAAAGCCAGGTAGATCCTCGGTTTCAGTTTGTGCGCCGTGGTATCGCGCCCATGGTGGATCAACTCACCGGACGCTGGAACAGCGATCCCGACTATGGCCGCAAAATCCTGGCCTTCATGCGCCGTCTCTACGAATCGGCAGGGATGCTCTAGGCAAAGATGCGCTGTTTTCAGCACCTTATACCCAACTTAAACTAGGCAATCCCGGCTCCCAGCCCAACAAACCGTAGGAGCAAGGAAATCTCACCCGCTGATACCTTCGCTCTGAGCGAGCCATGCCCATGCTCTTGAAAATTTTGCCGCTGCTGCTAGTCTGCACCCTGGGCTTTGGGCTGCGGCGACGGGGTCTACTTGGCCCTAAGGATGCCCAAACCATCGGTACCCTGTTGACCTACCTAGCCTTGCCAGCGGTGATTTTACGGGCCCTGGCCACCGCTACCCTCACGCCTGAGCTTGTCTATCTGCCTTTATCTGCCCTGCTGGTGGTACTAGGGCTTACCCTGATAGGAGCCTTAATGCTGCGGCCCCTGGGCTGGGATCGGCCCCAGGCTGGTGCTTGGATGGTGACGTTTCTCACCTTTGAAGGCGGAGCCGTGGGCTATCCCACCATGCTACTGGCCTTTGGGGAGGAGGGACTCAGCCGCCTCGTGCTGTTCGACCTGGCCCAAGCCATGTACCTACTCACCGTGGTCTACGGTATTGCTACCTGGTTTGGATCCGATGAAATCTCGGTTGGTCGGGTAGGCATCAAGCTGGCCAAAACCCCCTTCTTTTGGGCCATCTGGATTGGCCTGGGGCTGAATCTTCTGGACTGGCAACCCCCTCCCCTGATGGCTCTACTGGACATCCTGGCCAACAGCTTTATTTTCCTGGTGTTGCTGTTGCTGGGCATCGAGTTTCAGATCCAAGCATCCTCCTTAGGGCGTTTCCTAGCCCTCGCACTCCTGAAGCTGGGCTGTGGACTAGGGCTAGGCTGGGGAGCTTCTACCCTATTTGGTCTCACGGGGCTAGACCAAGCGGCGGTGTTGGTGGGGGCAGCCTTGCCTCCCAGTATGCTGGGGCTCCTCTTTGCCCAAGAACAGCAGCTAGATACCCGCTTTGTCATCGGGTTTATCTCGCTGTCTGTCCCTCTCTATTGGATGGTCATGGTTCCCGTGCTCCAACACCTAGGCGGGCCCTAACCCTCGGAGAGAGGCTCGGGAGACTGGAATGACCGCACCTGATTGAGGGCGGTGTAGCAGTAGCTAAGGTCATCGATGAGAGCCGCTGCTCCCTTCGAGTCACCAAGGGAACAGGCCAGGGTTAAGTGACGCTGTAGGTAAACAATGGCTCGGTTGTAATCGTGGATTGCCAGGCTGGCCAGGGTGATCTGCGTGAGAATGCGGCGGGCGGTATGGTTACTGGCCACCGTCTCGGGATGCTTCTCATGCAGCACCAGAAACTGTTCATAGCATTCAATGGCTTGGGCATAGTGATGCAGCGATTGGTAGGTGTTGCCCAGGTTTTGCAAAACTTGCAGCTGCACGGTACCTTCTCCCAACTGCTTCGCCATCTGCCAACTGGCCTCGTAGAGGGTAGCCGCATGTCGGTTTAGCCCCTTAGCCCGATACACCATAGCCAAGTTGTTGAGCACCCGCATTTCCGCCTGGGGATCATGGATTTCCTTTGCCAATTGCAGGCTTTGGCCCATATAGTCGAGGGCGGCCTGAAGATTGCCAAGGTGCCGATAGCTGTTGCCCAAATGCTCGAGCGCCTGCTGTTGCAGGGACTCAGCTTGAAGATCCTCAGCCAACCGTAGGCATTGCCGCCCGTAGTCCGCCGCCCACAGGTAGTCCGCCAGTCGGTAGTAGGCGTTCGCCAAAACCAGCAAAACCTTGGCCGTATTCGGCTGATCTGCCGCCTGTTGGTAGCCCGTTAGGGCCCGCTGGAAGTAAGCCAGGGCCACAGGATATTGCCCCTGCCGAAATTCAGCCAGTCCTTTCTTCAGGGCTTGCCCCGCCGCTGCCGCCATCGTAGGCCAATCAGCTTCCGCTACGGGGGTAACCGAGGTGTTGGGCTGAGGAATACGGAGGGTTTCTTCCTCAATGGCCAACAGTAGCGTGGGGTTAGGACGAGACAAAGAAGAGGATTGCATAGTTCGAGCACAGCGAAGCTGTGAAGACAGGCCTGCTGCCGATGGCGGCCCTAGCCCAATGCAAAGATGGGTGCTGGACTAGGATGATGACAATGCCTTTATCGTAATTTCATAATGGTGTAAAAAAACACCGTGCAACCACACATTCCAATAGTGCAATTGCCGCACCCAAGGTCAGAGAATTACCGGAGGATAGGCTATTCCATGGCCTTATCCTTCAAATTCCGTGTCCCCCGATTCCCAACCCGTCCACCCATACGTAGGGGCAAAATCACCTCGTCCGACTAAACCTGGCGAAGCTAACCCGGATTGATTAGCCGCGATGAGTTTAGTAGCACTTCGCAGCAAAAAGCGCCCCTCATGCGAGGAGCGCTCTTCTTCCTAATCAATCAATGGACT